>JBKJLR010000189.1:0-18248 GCA_046596865.1 Chitinophagaceae bacterium | reverse complement strand
CGCAGGTGATAAAAGCTATTGCACTCAGTTCAAAAAGTATTGTAGCGGGAAAAGAAACACCGACGAGGCTGAAGGTGGATGAGTTGAAGTAATAATTAGTTTGTGAAAAATCTTTCTAATTATTTTTCTCGTATTCAATTTCATTTTTTTGAAGCTTTTCTTTAAGTATGACTTTCCCTTTACTATCAAAAAAAAACTTAGAAAAAGTCGAGTCGCCTTTTGTTACTTTCTTTTTACTTCTCGTTTTAAAATCATAGAAATCAGTTATTGCACTAATTAAAAGCACACTGTCTTTACCAATAAGATTTGATTTTGTTTCAAAAATATATGGAACTTCTGTTCCTCTACCTGCGATCATTGTAGAAGACAAAAGACTGTCTTTTTTGTCAAAAATTAAATAGTAAATATTAATCCCGTGGTCTGTCTGATCTTGTATGATGGTAAATTCAGTTTTAGAAGTATCTCTTTCCTGCCAAGAATACAAGTAAATATCACTCTCTGGAATTGTCGAATCTATTGTTGCATTTTTTATTTTATGGTAGTTTCGAAAGCTGGTAAATGAAAGACTGTCGCATGAGAATTTTTTTAAATCTTTAAATTGAAAACTATCTTTCATTGATAGCCAGTAAGACTTTTTTTTGGAATCTGGAACAGAGTGTTGACAGCTTACATTTATAATAATTAGTAGAGCTATTAAAGTTCTCATTTTAAGTTGGTGAGATTTAAGCCACCTTCACAGGTACCGAATGCACTGCATCACTCATCTCCTTGATCAGTGTCGCATCTTTTTCAATCGCATTGCCTACAACGATCACATCAGCACCGGCTTTACAATTCAGGTAAGCTTTCTCCGGTTGTAAAATGCCGCCACCAATTATTAACGGGGCTTCTATATGTTTAGCCACCGCTTCAATCATACTTTCCGTTATGGGACGTTTAGCACCACTGCCTGCATCCATATAAATTAATTTCATACCCAGCATTTCTCCGGCCATGGCTGTACACATGGCTATTTCATTTTTATCAGCAGGTACGGGAGCCGCATTACTGATATACGAAACCGTGGTTGGTGCCCCCCCATCAACTACAATATAACCGGTTGGCATAATTTCTAATCCGCTAAGTTTAACAAAAGGAGCAGAGACGACATGCTGCCCAATCAGCAACTCCGGATTACGACCCGATATTAAAGAGAGATATAATAAGGCATCCGCATACTTGCTTACCTGGGAGGGGCTACCTGGAAAAAGTATAACCGGTATATCGCAATTTTGCTTGATATGCTGTACACATTCGTCTAAATGATTAGAGATAACCAGGCTACCACCTACCAAAAGATAATCGACTTTGGCTGAAGTAGAAAGGTCGATAAGTTCATCCAGCACGGATGTATTGACTTTATCGGGGTCTATCAGTACTGCAAAGGATTTTTTCCCCTGCTTCTTCTTATCGGCCAATGCGTTATAAATAGTTGACTTCATCCGGTACCGGTTGATTACTGCAAAAATGCGAAAAACTTTCCGCATTGCCCACTTGAAAAGCAAATAGGCTATTTTGGCTAAAAACGGTTGTAACTTTCGCTTAAAACCTATTATATGCGAATCCTCTTTGCCTTGCTGACAGGTCTGTTTATTATCGCCTGTAATAACTCAGCCAAGAAAAAAGACACTATAAAAGATACGGCGAAGGAAGTGATTCAGATGCCGGAAACCCCAGTCGTGCCTGACACTATCTTTACAGGCCTGGGTACAGAACCGTTTTGGTCAGTGTATGTTATTAATAATAACAAGATCATTTTTCATCCTGCGGATGGCCCGGATATGTCATTTCCATTTGTTGCTGCTATAAATGTAAATAATACTACGACGAAATATATTTCTACTACCGGAAATGCTTCCATAGAATTAATCATCCTCAAAAAAGATTGCAATGATGGGATGAGTGAGCAAACATATCCTTATCAGGTTAGTCTTGTCGTGAATAAAACCAAATATGCCGGTTGCGGTAGAAACGATTAATAAGAAATAATCCTTTTTTTCTTTTGATTGCACAAATAATTTTCCAACGGCTGGCACAAACGAAAATCCAACCATTTTTTTATTATTGTTTTTTTTACCGGGACCATTTTACCGTAATGCCTTTCTGTAAAGAGTTTGCAGCCGAAGGGTAAAAAAAAACAGCCATAAGCAACTGTTACAAGGCACAAAAACGTAAGAACCCTTGCCCCCCTTGCGTTTTAAACCAATGTTACTGTAATATGAATTTCTTAGTGTACCGCAACTTATTTTCCAAACTTTTTTATCATCAAATGCTTTATCCACTGTGAAGAAATCATCTTAATCAACACAGGCTTGCATTGAGCCAACCCCTCCGTCATTATCCACATAATGTGAATATCTCTGGCTATGAATTACAAATACTTAAAAATATTTTCGTCGTAGACGATTCCAGTTACTTAACCCCGAGAAATTCTATAGTTATGGCTACCAAAACCAAAGCATCCGCAAAAAGCGGCTTGCAGTTTTCCCGTCGCTTTACCCGTGACGATGTACATGTGTTTGACATGTTCGATTATGATTACCGGACCTCGGTAATCCGTAATCCGTCGGGTGAAGTAGTTTTTGAAATGAACAATGTGGAAGTACCTAAACAATGGAGCCAGATTGCTACAGACATTTTAGCACAAAAATATTTTCGTAAAGCCGGCGTGCCGCAACCCGACGGAAGTTTGGGAAGAGAAACATCTGCTAAACAAGTTGCTCATCGTTTGGCTAATTGCTGGAAAGTGTGGGGTGAACGGTATGGCTATTTTACTTCTGAAAAAGATGCACAGATATTTTATGAGGAGTTAGTGTACTCTGTGCTTAACCAGATGTGTGTACCCAACTCACCACAATGGTTTAATACGGGGTTGCATGAAAGCTATGGCATAGCAGGTAAGCCGCAGGGACATTACTATGTAGACCAGGTTGACGGGGAATTAAAAAAATCACAGAATGCGTATGAACGTCCACAGCCGCATGCCTGCTTTATATTAAGTGTGAATGATGATTTGGTAAATGAAGGTGGCATTATGGACTTGTGGGTACGGGAAGCAAGAATTTTTAAATACGGTTCAGGTGTAGGCACCAACTATTCTAACCTACGTGGTGCCGGAGAAAAATTAAGCGGTGGTGGTACATCATCCGGCTTAATGAGTTTCTTAAAAATCGGTGACAGAGCTGCTGGTGCTATTAAATCAGGCGGAACAACCCGCCGTGCAGCTAAAATGGTTTGTTTGGACCTGGACCATCCTGAAATCATTGACTTCATTAACTGGAAAGTAGAAGAAGAGAAAAAAGTAGGTGCATTGATTGCTGCCGGTTATCCTTCCGGTTATGAAGATGAAGCGTACAAAACGGTGAGCGGACAAAATTCCAATAACTCTATCCGTATTCCCAATTCATTTTTCAAAGTGCTGGAAGAAGATGGTGAGTGGGAACTGAAAGGAAGAATGGATGGCAGAGTAATGAGAAAAATTCCAGCCAGGGAATTGTGGAACCAGATCTCTTATGCTGCATGGCGCTGTGCTGACCCCGGAACACAATACAACACTACCATTAACGAATGGCATACTTGCCCGGAAGGTGGTGAGATAAGAGCTTCGAACCCTTGCAGCGAATATATGTTCCTGGATAATACTGCCTGTAATCTTGCCTCTGCTAACCTGATGAAATTTTTTGATACGTCGACCAATAATTTTGATGTGGAAGGATATGAATACAACTGCCGCTTATGGACAGTAGTATTAGAAATATCTGTATTGATGGCGCAATTTCCTTCCAAAGAAGTAGCTCAACTTAGTTATGAATACAGAACATTGGGATTAGGTTATGCTAACCTGGGAACCATGTTGATGGTTAGTGGTATTCCTTATGACAGCGAAGAAGCAAGAGGAATTGCCGGGGCAATCACTGCTATCATGACTGGTATTTCTTACAAGACATCGGCTGAAATGGCACAGACACTCGGTACATTCCCAAGATATGAGGAAAACAAAGCTCATATGATGAGAGTGATGCGTAACCATCGCCTGGCAGCTTATGATGCCGATGAGTTTGAAAACTTAAGTTTGAAACCACAAGGCATAAAAGCACAGCATTGCCCGGATTATTTATTGAAGGCAGCTTGTAAAGCATGGGATGATGCAGTAGAAATGGGAGAGAAGTACGGTTACAGGAATGCACAGGCGACGGTGATTGCACCGACAGGCACCATCGGCCTCGTAATGGATTGCGATACGACCGGTGTTGAACCTGATTTTGCATTAGTGAAATTTAAAAAATTATCTGGTGGTGGTTATTTCAAGATCATCAACCAATCAGTTCCTGCTGCATTGAAAAATTTAGGATATTCTCAAAAAGAATCAGACGCTATTATTAAATATGCAACAGGGTCTGCATCCTTTGCCGGTGCTCCTTTTATCAACCATCAATCGTTAAGTGAAAAAGGATTTATTGCTGATGAAATCAAACGCCTGGATGCTGCTGCATTGACCGCATTTGAAATAGGATTTATTTTTAATAAATATACATTGGGTGAAGAATGCCTGCAAAGACTTGGCTTTGCCCCTGAGCAATACAATGATTTAGAATGGAGCCTGCTGGAAGCATTGGACTATCCGGATGGACAAATAGAAGCCGCCAACGATTATGTATGCGGTACTATGATGCTGGAAGGAGCTCCTTTATTAAAAGATGAACACCTGCCCGTTTTTGACTGTGCCAACCGATGCGGACAAAAAGGCCAACGCTATATTCATGCACATGGCCATATCCGCATGATGGGAGCTACGCAACCATTTATCAGTGGTGCTATCTCCAAAACTATTAACCTGCCCCATGAAGCTAAAGTAGAAGAAATCGCAGATTCTTATTTGCTGAGCTGGCAATTAGGATTAAAGGCAAATGCTTTATACCGTGATGGTTCTAAATTATCACAGCCGCTGAGTAATAAAAGCGACAAGAAAAAGAAGTCAGAAGAAGGAAGTCAGAAGTTGGAAGCCGAACAACAGACAACAGACAACGGACAACAGACAACTGAATCCAATATTGTTGACTTGGGAAAATTGACTGTTGAAGAACTTTTAGAAGAAGTGCAGAAAAGAGTTCAGGCTTCACCGGACACTAAATTAAAAAGAAAATTGGCGAGCATTGTAGAACGCCGGGCATTACCAGCCAAGCGCCGTGGCTTTACCCAAAAAGCAAAGATCAACGGACAGGCCATCTTTCTCCGTACCGGAGAATACGGTGATGGAACATTAGGAGAAATTTTTATTGACATGGCGAAAGAAGGGGCTACTATGCGTAGTATGATGAACTGCTTTGCCATCTCTATATCTATTGGTATGCAATATGGAGTGCCGCTGGAAGAGTTTGTTGACAAATTTGCTTTCACAAGATTTGAACCATCCGGATTTGTAGAACATCCGAATATTAAATCAACCACTTCTATTGTAGATTTAATATTCCGGATACTGGGTTATGAATATCTCGGCCGTACTGATTTAGTGCATGTATTAGACAAGCCGGAAGTGATGAACACCGGCGCTGATGACTGGGATGAAGTGCCTTCCAACCCATTGGAATATGTAGCACCAGAGTTATCTAGTGTCCGTGTTACCCCCACCACATCAGGAACAGCAGCACCACCGCCAATAAAAAATCAGCGGGTAGCGCAACCAATAAAAACGGACGGCTCCGGCGCTATGAATGCAGGATTAAAAAACATGCAGAGTGATGCACCAGCCTGTAACGTATGCGGTCACATCATGATGCGCAGTGGCACTTGTTACAAATGCCTGAACTGTGGTAACCAGGGAGGTTGCAGTTAGGTTTCAACCATGTTTGGACGGAAAAACCAAATAAAGAGTGTACCCATTAATTCTACATCCCGGTTAAAAGCCGGGATGTCTTTTTAGTAAAACTGCTAGTAAGACTGTGTAGAAAATTCAGGTGATAAAAGTACATTTCAGTAGTATTTCTATACCTGTTTTCAAATTAAACAAGTATACTTTTAAAGTACAAAAATTGGCTAACTATGAAAACCAGAATTGTACTTGTATTGATTGTTATTATTATACTTTTTGAAAGTTGCAGCCGTGGCTTTACACCTTACCAGGCTGCTAATAATCCCAGAGGAAAAAGATGTGGAGTGATCAGGTAACCCTTCGATAAACTCAGGGTTATTCTCCGCCAAATAAATTACTTACGGCGCCTTCCAGCATCGGAAATTTTTCTACAACAAATCCTTTGATGGTGGCAATAGCTTGTTTTGCCTGTTCGTCAGTAAGACCGGCTTCTGCTTTTAATTTATCTATCAGTTCTTGCATATAAATGAGATTAATATTTATGATTTAAAGTTAAGAAAACAAAGATGCCGGCACTTCGACAAGCTCAGTATTCCGGCATTAAAAATTTATACACTCTTTTAGAAGATGAGGGCTAAGCTACTTTCAATAAACTCAGTTTACTTTTATCAAATTTCCGTTTGGCATATTCAAGGTCAAGAAGGAACTGGGTTTCTTTGGTAGAAGGCAATTCATACATAGCATCGGTAAGAATGCCTTCGCAAATACTTCTAAGGCCCCTGGCACCGAGTTTATATTCCATGGCCTTCTCTACCATAAAGTTCAGCACATCTTCATCAATATTCAGTTGGATGCCTTCCAGTTCAAACAATTTTTTATACTGTTTGATCAATGCATTTTTTGGTTCGGTAAGAATAGCTCTCAGTGTTTCTGCATCGAGCGGATCAAGATGTGTCACCACTGGTAAACGACCCAGCAACTCCGGTATCAATCCAAAAGATTTTAAATCCTGTGGGTTCACATACCGGAGCAAGTTCTTCTTCATGTCCTCCTGTAATTCTTTGTCAACATTAAAACCAATCGTATTGGTTTGCACCCGGCGGGCTATCACCCTGTCAATACCATCAAAAGCACCCCCGCAAATAAATAAAATGTTTTGAGTATTGATCTTTACTAATTTTTGTTCGGGATGTTTGCGGCCGCCTTGTGGTGGCACCAGCACTTCAGAACCTTCCAGTAATTTAAGTAAACCCTGTTGCACACCTTCGCCGCTTACATCCCGGGTAATAGAAGGATTATCTCCTTTACGGGCAATTTTATCTATCTCATCGATAAATACAATTCCTCTTTCTGCTGCTGACACATCGTAATTGCACACTTGTAATAAACGGGAAAGAATGCTCTCCACATCTTCACCAACATAACCAGATTCTGTAAAAACGGTAGCATCAACAATAGCAAAAGGCACATTCAGCAAACGGGCAATACTTTTTGCTAATAATGTTTTCCCGGTACCCGTTTCACCCACCATGATAATGTTGCTCTTCTCAATTTCAACATCATTAGCGGTATTAACTGAATCAGTATTTTTTTGTTGTAAACGTTTGTAGTGATTGTAAACGGCAACGGCCAGTGTTTTCTTGGCTTCATCCTGGCCGATCACATATTCGTCTAGGAATTTTTTAACCTCAACCGGTTTCTTAACGTTAAGTTTAAAAGAAGAACTTCCCTTATCATCTTTAACGGTCAGTTCCTGGTCAATTATTTCCCGTGCATGTTCTACACAGTTTTCACAGATATGCCCTTCCTGCCCGGCTATTAATATTTTGACCTCGTCGCGGCTACGGCCACAAAATGAACAATGTAAAGGATTTTTTGCCATAGTATCTTACAGTATAACGGATTACAAACGAACTTGAACTCACAAAATTATAAAACCGTCCCGATTAGGACGGCTTTATTTATGTTTTTAACCTAAACGTCTCGTTAAGAGGGTTTTAAAGTTTTTCCACCAGCTTGTCTGCTATGCCATATTTAATAGCTGACTCCGCATTCATCCAATAATCCCGGTTAAAGTCTTTCATGATCTGCTCAACCGTCTTACCGCAATTTTTGGCCAGGATAGTTGCACCTATTTCCTTTACCCGTTTGGTTTGTTCTGCCTGTATTTCCAAATCAGCACTTACACCTTTTATATAACCACCTAACGATGGTTGGTGAATCATAACTTCTCCATGAGGAAAAATGTATCGTTTGCCCTTTTCCCCGCCGCTTAATAAAATACTACCCATAGAAGCCGCCAATCCCATACAAATAGTGCTAACAGGGCTGCTGATCATCTGCATGGTATCATACATCACCATGCCGCTGGTAACCACACCACCCGGGCTGTTAATATAAAATTTAATTTCTTCGCCTGCCTTATCTGCATCCAGCAACAGCAGTTTGCTAACGATATCTTTAGCACTTTTATCGTCTACCACTCCCCAGAGATATACTGCTCTTTTTTCAAAAAAATATCTCTCCAGCTTTTTGTTGAACATCCCCGTTTCACTATCACTTTTTGGACGTTCTTCTTTTTCATCTGGTTCATCGTCTTCAGCTTTCCACCCGTTAGCTATCGGGTTGTTGTATAAAAATTGATTGCGGTTCATATAAGATGTTTAAATAGTTGTAATTGATTTGCAGATTAATCTTTTTTAAGTTTTTTCGGATTGGTTAACAATACCTCATCTACCAATCCATATTCTTTTGCTTCAGCAGCCGTCATCCAGTTATCCCGGTCAAAATCTTTTTCGATCTGTTCAACTGACTTACCTGTGTGAATGTTTACTACTTCATACAATTCTTTTTTCAACTTACGGATTTCGTTTACGGTAATTTCAATGTCACTGGCCTGTCCACCAATTGCACCGCTAGGCTGGTGCATCATGATGCGGGAATGTTTTAATGCAGCTCTCTTTCCTTTTGTACCTGCTCCCAGCAATACACAAGCCATGGATGCGGCCACACCAATACAAATAGTGGCAATATCAGGGCTTACATACTGCATCGTATCATACACACCCAAACCAGAATATACACTGCCACCCGGGCTGTTGATGTACATATTAATGTCTCTCGATCTGTCAGAAGAATCAAGGAACAACAATTGGGCAGTTACAATATTTGCTATTTCATCATTAATGGGGTAACCGAGAAAGATGATGCGGTCCATCATCAATCGACTGTATACATCCATCACCGCAACATTCAGGGAACGTTCCTCGATGATATTAGGAGTCATGGCGGTCACCGATTGAGAAGCATAGCTGTACAAAGTGTTACTGGAAAGACCACGGTGTTTCACCGCATATTTTTCAAACTCAGAATTAAAAGTCATCAGCGAATGTTTAAAGTTTAGTGTTTAAGTTTAAAGTTCTTAAGCCGGGTCTTCACTATTTTTTTGAAGTCCATCACGACAGGGTTCTTATTCCCGAACTTTAGACATTTGAACTCCTCAAATATCCGTCCAAATGCCAAAACCACAAAATGTGTGACAGGTTATCACAAAATATTTGATGCATAGTGAATCTTTACCGGCTAATCTGGCAGAAAAAGTTAAAAGCCCCGCTATAAACGAGGCTTAGATTATTAATGTCTTATGCACTTAAGATCCCAATTTGGAACAGGGACTAATGTTTATGTGTCTCCACCATTTTAGTAAACTCTTCCGCACTGATGTCTTTATCAATTGGTTTTAGCTGCGTGGCAGCCCATTCAAATATCTTTTGTGTTTGGATGCGGTTGTATGCATCCTCTACATATTTTCTGTCCTTCATCATTTTTTCTACATAGTCAGTCACCCAAGGCTGGTCGTCGCTCATGTTGGCACCACTCATATAGCTGAAGAGTTGTTGTTTGGCAAAAGCCTTTATTTCATCCGGGTTCACCACAATTGCATTGTCCTGAACAATTTTATCAGAAATCAATGTCCATTTCAGCTGACTAATGAAAGTAGGGAATTCTTTTTCTACTTCTTCATCTGATTTAGGCTCCTGATCCTTGGATTCATTCTGTGTTTTGATCCATTTTTTTAAAAAGCCTTCTGGAAATTTTATATCGGTATGGTCCACCAGTTGATGAAATACCTGGTCATGGATTTGGTTAGTGGCCTGCCCGTTCCAATGGTTTTGTATTTCTTCTTTAACCTTATTTCTGAAATCAGCTTCTGTTTTCACCACACCGACACCTTCTTCCGCGACGGCCTCCTGGTTTGGATAGAGCTGTCTGAAGAAATCTTCATTCAATTCTCTTTTCTCTAACAGGCCAACCTTCGTAATTTCTATCTTGAAATATTTATCAGCCGATGTAGTATCTTCTTTGTTTAATCCCAGGTCGCCAATGATCCATTCTCTTTCTTTTTCATCAAAAGCATTTTTTAATTGCACGGTTTCAACATCACCTGCTTTTTTGCCCATCCAGGTTTTTCTATAACCTTCCGAAAAGTATTTTACCAGTATAGAATTATCTTTTTTGGCACCCCCTTCCGCTTCATTACCATCCACATCGGCTTCCACAAAATTTACGTTCAGCACATTGTCTTCTGTAGTTACAGTTTCTTCATCTTTCATATTCCCATAGCGGTTCTGCAAACGGTCGATTTCTTTGTCTACCATTTCATCAGTAACAGTAACAACATAACGGGTAGTTTTTGCTTTCGCTAATTCAGGCAGAGTGAAATCAGGTTTCATACCTACTTCAAACTCGAAAGTATAATCCGCTGGATTGTTTACATCCAATTGTTTGAAATCAGATTCTAATGGCAGCGGCTGAGCAAAAATTTCCAGCTTATCATTTTGCAAATAACCGATTAATTCACGGTCAACTGATTTCAATATTTCATCAGTAAACAATGAAGAGCCGTACATTTTTTTTATCAGCCCCGCAGGCACCATTCCTTTTCTGAAGCCCGGGATATTTGCTTTTTTACTATATTCTTTTAATGCCTTTTCGAACGAAGGCAGGTAATCGGTCTTTTCTAATTTCACTGTCAGTTTTTCATGCAGCAGACCGATATTTTCTTTGATAACTGTAGCCATAGTATAATTTTATGCCCCATCTCCGCCATTTGGCGGAGGGTAAAAGAATTTTTAAAAGATAAAAAACAGCTGCTAGTCACAACTGTTTTTTATTTCCCTTTAGGGTTTAGGGGTTTTTGTGCGGGTGGAGGGACTCGAACCCCCATGCCTCACGGCGCCAGATCCTAAGTCTGGTACGTCTACCAATTTCGCCACACCCGCAATTAGGGCTGCAAATGTAGGGCATTTTACCCTTTAAAAACGGCTGTTTTTCACTAAATTCGTAGACAATGGAAACTGTTGCACAAATACCAAAGTATAATTTAAATGATGAAGAAGAGAAGAAGCTCATTCTACGGGAATATCGTTCCTTGCTCAAATCACTGAAAATCAAATTAAAACCAGGCGATAAAATTCTTATCCGCACTGCTTTTGAAATGGCCGCAGAAGCACACAAAACCATGCGACGTAAAAGCGGTGAGCCCTATATTTTACACCCGATTGCAGTAGCAAAAATTTGTGCGGATGAAATTGGTCTTGGTGTCCGTTCCACCATCTGTGCTTTACTTCACGACACGGTGGAAGACACTGATATTTCATTAGAAGATGTAACAAGGGAGTTTGGGGAAGAGATAACCCGCATTGTTGACGGGCTTACAAAAATTTCCAACGTCATAGATGTAAATGCTTCCCAACAGGCGGAGAATTTTAAAAAAATATTACTGACACTAACAGATGACCCCCGGGTCATTCTTATAAAGCTGGCTGACCGGCTACATAATATGCGAACCCTCGATAGCATGAAACGGGAAAAGCAGCTGAAAATTTCTTCAGAGACAGTATATGTGTATGCACCGTTGGCCCACCGCATGGGATTATATAATATTAAAACTGAAATGGAAGATCTGGCGATGAAATATATGGAGCCGGATGTGTATAAAGACATTGCAAAAAAACTGGCAGAAACAAAAAAAGAGAGAACCAGGTACATCAATGAGTTTATAAAACCTATCAAAGACAAATTAGACAAAGCACATCTTAATGCAGAGATATATGGTCGCCCCAAGAGTATTCATTCCATATCAAATAAAATAAAAAAGAAAGGGGTGGAGTTTGAAGAAGTATATGACCTGTTTGCCATCCGTGCCATTTTAGATTCTCCGCCGGAAAGAGAAAAAGAAGATTGCTGGAAAGTATATTCTATGATAACCGATGAATATACTCCTTCGCCGGAGCGGTTAAGAGACTGGCTGAGTAATCCAAAATCTAACGGCTATGAAGCACTGCACACAACTGTGATGGGGCCGGGGGGCAAGTGGGTAGAAGTTCAGATCAGGACAAAACGGATGAATGAAATTGCAGAAAAAGGATTAGCCGCACACTGGAAATATAAGGAAGGAGCTAATGATGAAAGCCGTTTTGATAAGTGGTTTCAGCAGATAAGGGAAGTGATTACAAGTCAGGATACAGATAGTATAGATTTTCTGCAGGATTTCAAAACCAGTTTCCTGGCCGAAGAAATTTATGTTTATACACCCAAGGGTGATGTAAAAATGCTCCCCGTTGGTTCTACTGCCCTGGATTTTGCTTTTTCCATACATAGTGCCATTGGTGTAAAAACCATTGGTGCCAAAGTGAATCATAAGTTGGTTCCTATCAGTCATAAACTGCATAGCGGCGACCAGGTAGAGATCATCACCAGTAGCAAACAAAAAGCATCTGAAGACTGGTTGGGATTTGTTATTACCTCAAAAGCAAAGGGTAGAATAAGAGATGCACTGAGAGAAGAAAAAAGAAAAGTAGCCGATGAAGGCAAGTATGCCGTGCAACGGAAATTAGAAGGGATGGGTGCTACTTTTAACCAGCACAATATTGAGGAGCTGGTCCAGTGGTATAAGCTGCCTTCTCACCTTGATTTGTTTTACCAGGTGGCAGTAAAGAATAATGATTTGAAAGACCTGAAAGATTTCAAAGTGTTGGGTGATAAGATAGAAGCGCCACGGCCCATAAAAATTCATCCCGAAAAAACAGAATATATTCCTCAACCCGGGAAAAAAGATGCAGAGCTTATCATTTTTGGCGAAAGCAGTGATAAGATAGTTTATAATCTCGCCAATTGCTGTAAACCTATTCCGGGTGATGATGTGTTTGGATTTGTAACTACCGGTAAAGGATTAACCATTCACCGCACCAACTGCCCCAATGCGGCCAAATTACTGGCTAACTATGGGCACCGGGTAGTAAAAACAAAATGGGCAAAAAATAAAGAGATTTCTTTTCTTACCGGTGTAAAAATTGTGGGCATGGATGATGTAGGGGTAGTGAATAAAATAACGATGTTGATTTCCGGAGAACTTAAAATAAATATTTCGGCACTTACCATTGAGGCTAAAGAAGGATTGTTTGAAGGCAATATCCGATTGTATGTACATGATAAGGAGGAATTGGACAACCTGGTTGGCAGCCTACTGGCCCTACCGGGTATTGAATCGGTAGAAAGATATGATATGGAGGACATTCCATCTTAGAGGATTGATGTTATTTTATTAAATTTGTTCAATAATTACATTGTATGAAAGTAATGCTTGATATAAAAGACAGCAAAGCGGATTTTGTGATGGAACTGCTGAAAAGCCTTTCGTTTGTAAAGGCAACCCCTGTGTCGCCATATAAAAAAAAGGTACTAAAAGACTTGAAACAGGCTGTAAAGGAAATGCACCTGATAAAGCAGGGGAAGTTGAAAGGGATTCCCGCAAAGGAGCTACTCAATGAGCTGTAGTATTATCGCCACTCCTTTATTCAAAAGGGAAATAAAGAAACTTTTTAAAAAATATAATTCCCTTGAAAGAGAATACGCTGTTCTTATTGACAGTCTTGAAAAAGAACCCGAACAGGGTACGCCATTAGGCCATCATTGCTTTAAAATCCGGATTGCCATAGCTTCAAAAGGAAAGGGAAAATCAGGAGGGGCAAGACTAATAACTTGTGTGAAGGTGGTGGAAACGACTGTGTATCTCCTTACTATTTTTGACAAGGCTGAAAAAGAAAACATTCCCGACAAAGAGCTCCTCAGATGCTTAAGCTTTTACCGTAGAGAAAAGTATGTTTCCCGGATTGAATCGGTAGAAAGATATCATATGGAGGACATTCCATCCTGATGCGCAAAATCCCTGCTGCGGTTTTGTCATTACCAAGCCTAGGCTGCTCCCCGAAGCAATAATTTGTTTAACTTGTCAACCTGTTTTGGCTTCTGATTATCACACGATACAACTACTGTTTTTATGTTACTAAAACTGTTGAGACTTATTGCTGTAATTGGCTGTTTTGTTTTTTTTTCTGACAAACTTTTTGCACAAAGCTTTTCATTTAATTGCTCCCGGGATACAACGGTGGCAGGATGTCCTCCCGTTTTATGTATTACCTTAAAAGGGATTATTCCCGATATCCACAAACAATCCGACTCTTATACGCTTAATCCGAGTAGTGTATATCCAAATGGTTGCTTTCCTGTGTATGTTGCCCCAGATGATCCTGCCGGCACTCCTACCAACCTTCTTATAGATGACAGGTATAGCGGAGTTATAAATATAGGATTCCCTTTTTCCTTTTATGGATCTACATATACTTCACTTATTGCAAGTACCAATGGTTATTTAAGTTTTGATATATCAAAAGCAAATGGAACTGCTCATTGGATGATCAATAATGACCTGCCAAGCACCAGTTACGATAGAGCAATGATAATGGGACCCTATCATGACCTTGACCCTTCAGTAGGTACTTCCCCAACCCAGCGTATACAATATCAGGTTTGGGGTACAGCGCCACTCAGGAGATGGGTACTTAGTTTTTTCAAAGTGCCTTTATTCAGTGCAGGCTGCAATTCTCTGATTGAAAATACCCACCAAATTATTCTGTACGAGTCAACAGGGATCATAGAAGTGGCAATAAGTGATAAGCAAACTTGTACGGGTTGGAATTCCGGAAGAGCAATAGTAGGAATACAGGATTTTAGCCGAACATTGGGAATGATGGCACCGGGGAGAACTGCTCTTGGGCCAACCTGGGGTTCTATTAGAATGAATGAAAGCTGGCGGTTTGTTCCATCGGGAGGTCCCTCATTATTTAAGAGAGTTGAATTGTATGATCTTGCCGGAACTTTGTTGAGTACAGGCACAACTTCAAATATTGGTAGCGGAAATTTAGAAGCATCATTTCCAAATATTTGTGCTCCTGCCGGTGCTACTACTTCTTATATTATTCGTTCGGTGTATGAAAAGTTTGATGATCCGACAGTTGAGATATTTGGTACAGACACTGTTCGTATTAACAGAGCCGCAGGACTTACCGGAAGTGCCAGTTCTACACCTGCATCTTGTGGATCCAATAATGGAACTATTACCGTATCCGGAGTAACTGGCGGCCTGACTCCTTATGCATATTCTTTGGATGGAATCACCTGGCAAAGCAGTAATATTTACACAGGACTGGCGGCGGGCAGCTACGTAGTACAGGTAAGAGATGCGAGTACTCTTTGCACCAGGAGTATACCGGTTACAATAACACTAACCGGAGCCCTTTCGGCCACAACAAATACTACAGCAACAGCTTGTACGGGTGTAAATAACGGGAGTATTACTATAACAACAGCCAGTGGAACAGGTCCATATACCTTTACTTTGGATGGTGCTACTCCTCAACCAGGGATTCTTCCATTTACATTCACCAATGTTAATTCAGGTGTTCATACAGTAGTAGTAACAGATCTGAGTAATGGCTGTACATCAAATACAATTAGTGTAACGGTTGCTGTTGGTCCCGGCGTCAGTGGTAATGCATCTTCCGCAGCTACATCATGTCCCGGAGCTACTAATGGTTCAATTACAGTAAATGCAACTGCTGGTACTGCACCCTATACTTATCAATTGGATGGTGGTGCCTTTCAAAGTGGTGCTAATCCATATACATTTATAAACGTATCGGCCGGCACACATACTGTTATTATCCGGGATAATTTGGGATGCACCCGAAGTATCACCCTGAATGTTATGGCAGGGACAGCTTTCACCGTTGCTATAACGTCCGCAGCCACATCCTGTAGCGGCGCTACCAATGGAACAATTACCATTACACCAAATAATGGTGCAGCACCGTATACTTTTTCATTGGATGGTGGATCACCAGTAACAGGTGCTGCTCCTTACACATTTACCAACGTTCCTGCAGGTCCGCATACTGTTGTAGTAACTGATGGAGCTGGCTGTGTAACCAATACTATCAATGTCACTGTTATTGCCGGCCCGTCATTAACCACCACGGTTAGTAAAACAGATGCCTTGTGCAATGGGGGCGCCACCGGAACTATCACCGTAACACAACCTGGCTCCGGAACGCCACCCTTTGAATATTCATTGGACGGAGTAACCTGGCAGGTTAGTAATAGTTTCATAGGATTAACAGCAGGAACGTATACCGTTTATTATCGTGAAAGTAACGGCTGCCAGGGATCACAATCCATTACCGTTAGTGAACCAACAACATTGACCGCATCAGCAGCTACGACTGCTGTAGTGTGTAATGGACAAAGCAATGGCACAATTACCGTTACTTCGGGTGGTGGGGTTTCACCCTATCAATATTCTATTAATGGCGGAGGAATATGGCAAAGCAGCAATCTGTTTAACGTAGCCGCAGGCTCTTACACCATTACCATTCGTGATGCAAATAATTGTACTACCACACAAACAATTTCTGTAACAGAACCGGCTGCATTAACTGCTTTTTCTGCTAATGGCGCTGCCAGTTGCGATGGCGGGAATGATGGTGTGATTACAGTTACAGCGAATGGGGGCAACACCGGTTATCAGTATTCACTGGATGGTATTATTTTTCAGTCGTCTAATACATTTAATGTAGCGCCGGGTAATTACACCGTTACCGTAAAAGATAATCTTGGTTGCATCACAACCTTTTCAACTACGGTATTGCTGGGTAGTAATTTTACTTTGACAAATCAAACAGACCCGACTATTTGTGAAGGCACATCTGCACAATTGCAATTGAACTCTAATGCCACACAATATGCCTGGACACCGGCAACAGGTCTTAGCTCTACTAATATTGCCAACCCGGTTGCTAATCCAATCGTAACAACGCAATACATTGTAACTGCTACGTTGGGTCGTTGCAGTGGTAATGATACAGTGATTGTAAATGTGAATACAGCCCCGGTTCCAAATGCAGGGGCGGATGGTTTTATATGTTTTGGGCAAACATACTCCTTGCAGGCATCAGGAGGTACACAATATTCCTGGTCACCAACTACATATTTAGATAATCCTTCCATATCAAACCCGGTATCCTCTCCCACCAAAGACATTACTTATACCTTGTCAATTTTGTCCGACATTAATGGTTGTGCTTCGTTGACAACAGACCAGGTAAGGATAGATGTAACACCTCCTATTAAAGTAAGAACATTCCCTTACGATACGATTGGCTATTCTGGTGACCAGTTTCAATTGCTGGCTATTCCTTCCGACACGGATGTTATCAATTATGCATGGACACCTGCTACTGGCCTCAGTGACCCCAGAATTTCTAATCCCATCGTGACGGTGGGTGTTATTGGTGATGTGGTGCAATACCAGGTTATTACTTCTACCATTGCTGGTTGCAAAGGCCAGGGATTTGTAACTGTAAGAGTTTACAAAGGACCGGATATATATGTGCCCACCGGCTTTACACCAAACAATGACGGTAAAAATGATAAATTCACCCCATTACCGGTGGGTATCAAAAGTTATAAATACTTCCGAGTGTTTAACCGGTGGGGACAAATGATATTTTCCACTACCAAACTTAATGATGGGTGGGATGGGAAACTTGGTGGCAGGGATCAGCCAAGCGGTGTGTATGTTTGGATGATAGAGGGTGTAAGTAAGGATGACCGTATAATAACAAAGAAGGGAACGGTTTCACTAATAAGGTGATCCCTGCCGACCGGCATACACCGGAGTTAACAACTTCTTTTTTTTGGGTATAAAAATTACAGCCAGCTACCGGATTTAATATGGCAGCTTTTTAATGTTGCCTTATTTTTGCCACGCCTAACAGGCGTAATAAATATTTCCTGCAATCTCATTAATCGCAAATAAAAATTGATGTTGTTTTTAGTTTGTGAACTAGGGGTCTTGTTAGGGAAAAAATTTCAGATAAATTATGGTAGATGTATTACTCGGCCTCCAGTGGGGCGATGAAGGAAAGGGA
Source organism: Chitinophagaceae bacterium (assembly GCA_046596865.1). Lineage (GTDB taxonomy): Bacteria > Bacteroidota > Bacteroidia > Chitinophagales > Chitinophagaceae > JJ008. Next base: position 71 of record JBKJLR010000189.1, on the reverse strand, counting down.
AAAATCGTTGACTTTTTTGATAAAGTTTATGATGTAGAAGTCCGGTTTCAGGGTGGGCCCAATGCGGGTCA
>JBKJLR010000129.1:0-4511 GCA_046596865.1 Chitinophagaceae bacterium | reverse complement strand
TGATGTTGCAACTAATACATGGTCAGTAGGTGTATTGCCTGTTGCTGTTGAAGGTTTTTGGAATTTTATTTCTGTGAACAATACAATTTATGTAGCAGGTGTCTATGTAAATGGTGTTGTATCTACCCTAGTACATAAGCTGGTTTTTTAATAACAACTATTAAACTTTTAATTATGACACCGGTACTAAAAATAGCTGCTTGCATTATATTATCAGGAGTTTTCTTTTTTCTCTCCTGCAAAAAAGAATATTCCTGCGAAGGATGCAGAGATGGTAACAAACCACCCATCGCTAAAGCAGGGCTCGACCAGGTTATTACTTTACTAACTGATAGCACTTTACTGGATGGCAGTTCTTCCAGCGACCCAGATGGTACAATCAGCAGTTTTCAATGGACAAAAATTTCCGGACCTGCTTCTTTTACAAATAGTACTGCATCCGCGGCAAGAACGTCTATAAAGCAATTAGTGATGGGAGTGTACCAGTTTGAATTGAAAGTAACAGATAATGGCGGCCTGTCAGCAAAAGATACAGTACAGATTACCGTTAATGATCCTGCACAGCCCAACCGGCCGCCAGTTGCCAAAGCAGGCGCAGATCAAACTATTACGCTGCCAACAAATATAATTAACCTTGATGGCAGTGGTTCCACTGACCCGGACAATAATATTACGAGTTATGTCTGGACAAAAATTGCAGGACCATCCTCATTCAATATTACTAATCCAAATGCTGTGCAAACACCCGTAATAAATCTTGTGCAGGGTATTTACCTTTTTGAATTGAAAGTAACAGATGCTGGGGGATTATTTTCAAAAGATACGATACAAATAACCGTAAATGCTTTTATCGCTGCATGTGATGGCAGTATCAGATCACAAATTAACGCACAACTTATCCCTTTTGGTACCCTTTCAAAATCAAGAGCCGGGATGGCAGTGGCATCGGCCGGAAACAAGATTGTATTTGCAGGGGGTATCAGTACTATGTCTAATGATTGCCCTGAATGCTGGGGTTCATCTAGAGTAGATATTTATGATATCGTAACTCAAGCCTGGTCAACTGCTGAGTTAAGCGTTGGTCGTTGGGATATATCGGCTGTTGCGGTTGGGAATAAGATATTTTTCGCAGGAGGTGAATTTGGCGATGGAGCTTTTGACACGTATTATTCCACAGTGGACATTTATGACGTTTCCAGCAATACCTGGTCTGTTGCTTCATTGAGTCAGCCCCGCAGCGAAATTGCAACAGCCTCAGTTGGCAATAAAGTTTTTTTTGCAGGCGGCGAAATAGATTGGTTTAATAGTACTTCTGCTGTGATTGATATTTATGACATTTCTGCGAATAGTTGGTCAACTTCATTATTGAGTGAGCAACGGAGCTTAATTTCAGCAGTTACAGTTAACAACAAAATATATTTTGCAGGCGGGGCTAATCAGCGTCGGAATAATGCTATTTCAAGAAAAATAGATATTTATGATAATGCTACTAACTCCTGGTCCACTTCTTCATTACAGGAACCTAAAGCAGCTTTTGCTGGTATTGCGGTGGCTGATAAAATTTATTGGGCCGGGGGCTTAAATGGTAGCTCACAATCGGGCCTTTCCTGTACAGTTGAAATAAAAAATGTAAATACACAGAATAGTACGATGACGAATTTATTCAAGCCTGAATCCTGGTGGAATTGTTCTGGCCGGAATGCTGTTTTGAAAAATAACAAAATTGTGCTCGTGGGTGATACCGATAAATTTGATATATATGATATTGGTGCAAGTACCTGGGCAATGGGGGTGTTGCCCTCGGGTACATTGGAACCTGTGTCCATCATATCTGTCAACAATATTATTTATGTAGCCGGTGGAAATTCTAACCAGGTGTGGAAACTGGAGTTTTAATAACCCCACTTCACCAACGTTGCCCCCCAGGTAAATCCACCCCCAAAGGCTGCTAAAACAATTTTGTCGTTTTTCTTAAGTTGGGTTTCCCATTCCCAGAGGCAAAGTGGAATAGTGGCAGCGGTGGTGTTGCCATATTTCTGAATATTGATCATAACTTTTTCTTTAGCTAATCCCATCCTGTTTGCGGTAGCGTCAATGATTCTCATGTTGGCCTGGTGAGGAACCAGCCAGGCTATATCATCACCCGTCAGTTTATTTCTTTCTAATAACTCGGCACTCACATCAGCCATTCCTTTTACAGCGAACTTGAAAACAGACGGTCCTTCCTGGTAAGCATAATGTTCTTTTGCCATTACGGTTTCTATGCTGGCAGGTTTTTTGGAACCACCTGCTTTCATATGCAGAAACTGGCAGCCACTACCATCACTTTTTAAAAGACTGTCAAGCACACCATAGCCATCAAAGTTGGGCTCCAGTAAAATGGCGCCTGCAGCATCTCCAAAAAGGACACAGGTATTGCGGTCACTATAATCCACAATAGCACTCATCTTGTCTGCGCCTACCACTACTACTTTTTTATAACGGCCACTTTCAATAAAGGCAGCGCCAGTAGTAACGCCAAATAAAAATCCGGAACAAGCGGCCTGCAAATCAAAGCCAAAAGCATTTTTTGCTCCTATCTTATCACCAATAATATTGGCCGTAGCGGGAAAAACCATATCAGGGGTAACGGTGCAGCAAATAATACAATCAATTTCCAAAGGATCTATGCTTCTTTTTTTACACAGCTCCAAAATTGCCGGGGCTCCCATGTCTGAAGTAGCCTGGCCTTCGCCTTTTAATATTCTTCTTTCTGTAATTCCGGTACGGCTTCGTATCCATTCATCATTGGTATCTACCATTTTTTCCAGGTCAAAATTAGTCAGCTTATCTTCTGGAACATATGCGCCAAGGGCAGTAATGGCAGCCGTTATTTTTTTACTCATGCAGTGTAGGTATTAAAGAATAAAAGTGGCCAAAGGTAAGGAAAGTCGTTAGTCGTGAGTCATTAGTCGGGAGTCGGTTTCCTAAACTTTGATGACTCTGGCTAATGACTCCCGACTCTTCACTTTTCCCTATTTTCGCAGCCTATGATAGCTTACCTGAAAGGAGATTTCGTACACAAAAGTCCTGCGGTGGTGCAGATAGATGTAAACGGGGTGGGGTATGAGGTACAGATAAGCCTGAACACCTATACAAAGATCCAAAACTTAGAAAAAGGAATTCTTCACACCAGCCTGCTTATCCGGGAGGATGCTCATATTTTATATGGCTTTTTTGACCTGCCAGAAAAAGAAATGTTCCAGCATTTATTTAGTGTTTCCGGTATCGGAGCATCAACTGCAAGAGTAATGTTGTCTTACATGAAACCTGAGGAATTGGCAAGAGCCATTATTCAGGGTGATACACGGACATTAGAAGGGATAAAAGGCATAGGTAAAAAGACAGCGGAAAGGATGGTGCTGGAGCTTCGGGATAAATTAGCAAAAAATCCTATAGATTCAAATATTTCACCTATGAAAAACAATACTTTGCAACAGGATGCGTTAAATGCTTTAACCGCTCTGGGTATCAATCGTGTGGCTGCTGGACAGGCACTTGAAAAGACCCTGGCAGCTAATCCAAACTTGCCTGTTGAGGCACTGATAAAAAAAGCACTTCGTACCCTCTAATTTCCACTATTTTTCAGGAAACTAATTGATGGAGAAAAAACATTGAACCTTAAGACTGCTCATATGTTCCGTACACTGGTAATTTTTACCATTGTCATTGCCTTCTTTACACAGGCAAAAGCAGGTTATTTTAATAATTTTCTCCCAGGCATAACGGACTTTTCTACCGATACCACCCGCTATCCCCTCACGGATCGTTATGGTGATCCTTATTCTAATCCCAACCGTAATACGTTTGATTTCAGGGATACCGGCTTTATTAAACGAACTATTGAATATGATCCAAAGACCAAACAATATTATATCGTTGAAAAAATAGGAAACAAGTATTATCGTACTCCCACCTCTTTCACTATGGAAGATTTTGTAAAGTTACAGGGGAGAAAAGATGAGCAGGATTACTTTAAGAAAAGATCTGCCTTGCTTTCCAATATGAACCGCCGGCTCTTTAAACCCAAGTTCAGGGTTACGGATGATTTATTTAACCGGATCATTGGAACAGGTAAAATTGATATCCGGCCTTCAGGATATGTGGACCTGCTGGCGGGTTACCAGGGTCAGAACATTAAGAACCCAACACTACCGGAAAGAGCAAGAAAAAATGGCGGCTTTGATTTCAACATGAATTCACAGCTACAGGTGGATGCGAATATCGGAGATAAATTAAAGCTGCCGATCAATTACAACACCTTAGCCAATTTTAATTTTGAGAACCAGCTGAAATTAGATTACCAGGGAAAAGACGATGAGATAATAAAAATATTCCAGGCCGGTAATACCAATTTTGCCTCCAAAGGAACACTGATACCAGGTCCTCAATCTTTATTTGGGTTAAAAACACAATTGCAGTTTGGTAAGCTTTTTATTACTACGGTAATGGCCAACCAGCAATCACAACGT
>JBKJLR010000103.1:0-31928 GCA_046596865.1 Chitinophagaceae bacterium | reverse complement strand
AGTTCAATATTAAGTTCATCGCTCTGGTGAATATATTCAAGAAAGTCGTTAGTGATACGGGTAATGGGAATATTATAAATATCAAGTTCATCCCTTTCAATAAAGAAAAGTAAAAGGGCAAAAGGACCTTCAAACTCGGGCAACTTTATCTGGTAGGACGTATTATTCACTTCAAATCAATTAATGAAAGAAAAATAATGTCCTGTTTAATAACAGAACTCTACAAAAGTACGGAAAATGAGTGGGGGGTTTAAGCCCTGTTTTCCACTATTATTTCTTCAATGTATCCCTGATTTCCCGCAACAAGATGATATCCTCGGGGGTGGCAGCAGGGACTGCTTCTTTCTTTTTGTTTGCTTTGTTTACCGCTTTTACTACAATAAATAAGGCGAAAGCAATTAGTAAGAACATGACCAATCCCTGGATAAACTTACCGTAAGGAAAGATCGTTCCCCCGATGGTCGTATACATAGCTGAAAAGTCTGGCTTCCCAACTATCATACTTACAAACGGCATGATGATGCCTTCAACCAGCCCTTCAATTACTTTTGCAAAAGCACCACCCAAAACTACGGCCACTGCCAGGTCAACAATGTTGCCTTTCATGGCAAATTCTTTAAACTCTTTAAGCATTCCCATATTTTTAGTTTTTGTGAAGTTGAAATAATATTTTATTAGTCCTCCCGATCCATTAGTAAATTATTTTTTTATTCCCGGAAATTGCATCTGTAATCCCTTCAGTAATCCATGCAACTGGCTGGCAATAATATATTCTTTGTACCAGTTCTGATCGGCAGGCACAACCGTCCAGGCAGGCTTATCACAGTTATTAAAACAATCTTCATACATCTCCATATAATTGTCCCAGAGTTTGGCTTCCTCAAAATCATTCTCATTGTACTTCCACATTTTGGCCGGGTCTTTCATCCGTTCACTCAGCCTTTCATGCTGTTCTTCCGGTGAAATATGCAGGTAAAATTTTAAAATATGTGTATGGTTATGCTCCAGCAGCAATTGTTCAAAATCATTGATGGCTTTCATTCTTTTCTTAGCCATTTCATCATCACACCATTTATGCACCCTGGTAATTAAAATATCTTCGTAGTGCGACCGGTTAAATACCTGTATCATCCCTTTTGCCGGTGTATAGTGATGGATTCGCCATAAAAAATCATGAGATAATTCTTCCGGTGTGGGAACTTTGTAAGACTTCACCATTACTCCCTGTGGATTCATATGGCCCAGCACATTTCTTATTACCCCATCCTTTCCGCTGCCATCCATCCCCTGAATCACCACCAGCAAGGAATATTTACTTTCTGCAAATAACAGGTTTTGCAGCTCATCCATTTCTTTAATGATGATATCCGTTTTTTCTTTTGTCGCATTTTTATCTAACTCCTTTGGTGCCCGTGTAGAAATCTCACTTAGTTTGATCTTGCCCATACAGAATAAATTGAAAAATTATGACGCAATATACTACTTCGGCTAATCTGTCATATTTACAAATAAAATTACTTCCGTATGATTTCGTTTTGTGACCTTTGACACTCTTTATGAATAATAAGTTTGTCAGCTGGGCCATATTTATCATTCTTTGTATCATCTGGGGCAGCTCTTTCAAACTGATGCATGACAGTCAGCAAGGACTATCCGCTGCCCAAATAGCAGCCCTTCGTATTTTTTCTGCCGGGCTGATATTTACACCCTTTGCTTTTTTCCATTTCTCAAAAATTCCAAAAAATAAACTGGGCCTGGTTATTCTTAGCGCCGTCTTCGGAAATTTATTGCCTGCCTTTTTATTTACAGAAGCTATTACAAAGCTTGACAGCTCACTGGCGGGAATTCTCAATTCACTCACGCCGATCTGTGTAGTAGTAGTTGGTATTTTCTTTTTTAAGGATAAAATAAAAAGCCAAAAAATTGCCGGTGTGCTTATGGGTTTCCTGGGATTGGTTTTACTCATAGCATTACCAATATTTTTAGAAAAGAAAAACATCAGGTTTGATAACCTTGGCTATACTTTACTGATAGTGTCCGCCACTTTTCTTTACGGCATTAATGTAAATATGGTAGGCCATTATCTAAAAGGAATTAATCCTATTCACATTGCTACCGTTTCCCTGGCATTTATGACCATTCCTGCCGGTATTATTCTCTGGCAACAGGGCTTTATGCATTTGAATTTTAATAATGCCATTGTTAAGAAATCAGTACTTGAATCTATAGGGCTGGGTGTAGCGGGTAGTGCCATTGCTACTGCGCTATTTTATATATTGGTACAGAAAGCTGGAATTCTTTTTGCTTCATTAGTTACCTATGGGATTCCTTTCGTCGCTTTATTTTGGGGATTCATTGACGGAGAAAAAATAACCTGGGTACAGCCACTCTGTCTTGGCATAATTCTCTTCGGCGTTTATCTCGCCTACAGGCCCGATAAAAAAGAAAGCAACACCGTTTGATGTTGCTTCGGAATATAATTTACCGCACTAAACAGACATGATCTCTTTTTCTTTTGACGTCAGGTGCTTTTCAACCGCCGCCGTATATCTGTCAGTTACTTGCTGTACAGCAGCTTCCGCATCTTTAGCAGCGTCTTCACTCAATCCATTTTTTTCCAACCTTTTAATATGTTCAATGGCATCTCTGCGGATACTACGGATAGCTACTTTAGAATGTTCACCTTCACCCTGGCATCTCTTTACCAGCTCCTTTCTTCTTTCCTCTGTAAGTGGAGGTAAGAACAATCGTATAAAATTCCCATCATTTTGTGGGTTGAGGCCCATATTGGCAGCAATAATGGCCCTTTCTATGGGCTGCAGCATGTTTTTTTCCCATGGCTGAATGCTGAGTGTCCTGGCATCCATCGCACTAATATTTGCTACCTGGTTAATGGGCATTGGAGAGCCGTAATAATCCACTTGTATGCCATCCAGCATTTGTGGGTTAGCTTTCCCTGCTCTTATTTTAATCAATTCAGCTTCGAGGTGATTGATTGCTTTGCTCATGTGCTCATCAGCAACAGCAATAATTGATTCTATATCTTCTGCCATAGTATTTAATTTAAGAATAACCCCGACGATCCAGGTTGGGCAAATCTAACGAAAGAGCTGTATTCAAAAAAAATGCCCCGGCTTTTACCAGGGCTATTAACAGGTTATAACGATTTTAGTTTTTTTCGGCAGCTTGTGTTTCTTTTTCTTTTGTCAGTGTTACAATCTTAGAACTTCTTTTAAGCTCGGTGGCACCATTCGAGCCTCTTGCAATAACCATGCGGCGCCTGCGATAGTAGTATAAAAAGCCTAACCCTGAGAAGGCAAGAGCAAGAATTATCGACAGCAGTAAAGTGGTACCCAGTGATCTTCCAAACCATGCCAGCAAAATAAATCCAATATTGATACCCACACAGGTAAATGTAACAGCCTGATGGCTCATTCCCCGATCAAGTAACAAATGATGCACATGGTTGCGATCAGGAGTAAAAGGCGACCTTCCGTGTATAATACGTATGCTAAATACCCTCAGGGTGTCAAGCAATGGGACTATAAGTACCGAAAACCCTATAGCAACAGATGCGGTAACCGGAATACCTATTGAAGGCTCATGAGCTACATTAATAAATTTTATAACAAGTATTGCATTGATAAGGCCAAGCAGCAGGGAACCTGAATCACCCATAAATATTTTAGCAGGGTTATGATTAAATATCAAAAAAGCTGCGAGGCTGCCTGCCATTGAGAATGACAGCAAAGCATAAGCTTGTAAGTTTACAGCAAAGAAATAAGAGCCAAAAGCAAGCATAGATATGATACCCAAGCTGGCGGCAAGGCCATCAATGCCGTCTATCAGGTTAAAAGAATTAATAACTACAATAATAGTAAGGTAAGATAATGCCATTCCAAAGCCCTCGGGCAGCTGTTCAAAGCCAAAAAGCCCGTACATACTGTCTAATCGGATACCTCCAAGGTGAATAAGGATAGAAGCGGCTATTATCTGCCCGATAAATTTTTTAGTAGCTGATAATATCATCAGGTCATCCTTTAGACCCAGAAAGAATATAACTATTGCCGCTGCAAAAAAATACTGAAACTCATAATTAAACTGCCCCTGAATAGAAAGAAGAGAAGCGAGGATAAAACCACCAAAAATACCGACCCCACCTAAGGAAGCGATCAGTCGGGTGTGAACTTTACGTTCATCGGGAACATCGTACAATTTTTTCTTCTCTGCCACTTGTAAAACTACCGGAATAGCCAGAAAAGTGATAATAAACGAGACCGAGGAAGTCAATAAAACATCAAGCATCTGAGCATCTTTAATAATAAGGCAAAAATAGGGTATCCCCTACCGGTTCTCTTTCAATATTTACATTATTAATGCATAACAACATTAATTTTATGTAAACCACAGGATGAATTGAATTTGTCGGAAGATTGATTACTCCGAAAAGGTTTTGTATTCAAAAAGATTGCACTTTTGCTGCACAACCGGGTTAGAACCGACAAGATACGAAAAGTTTAAAAAAAACCAATTCTTTATGGCTGAACTGACCGCAATCGCATCGCAGATAAGACGTGATATTGTAAGAATGGTGCATGGGGCCAGCAGTGGCCACCCGGGGGGGTCATTGGGGTGTGCAGATTTCTTTACTGCGTTGTATTTCAAAGTGATGAAGCATAATTCTTCATTTAATATGGATGCAACAAATGAAGATGTCTTTTTTTTATCCAACGGTCATATATCACCGGTATTTTATTCTGCCCTGGCCCGGTCCGGATATTTTGATATTAAAGAACTGGCTACTTTTCGGAAACTAAATTCAAGACTACAGGGCCACCCTGCCACACATGAACACTTACCCGGTATCCGGATTGCCTCCGGCTCACTAGGACAGGGAATGAGTGTCGCTATCGGTGCAGCATTTACCAAAAAGCTAAATGGTGAAAAGAATCTTGTTTTCTCGCTTCATGGTGATGGCGAACTGGATGAAGGCCAAATTTGGGAAGCAGTAATGTTTGCAGCGCATCATAAAATGGATAACCTGATTTCGACTATTGACTGGAATGGTCAGCAGATTGACGGCCCTACAGATAAAGTGATGAGCCTTGGTAATATCCGTAATAAATTTGATGCTTTTGGCTGGACCACCCTCGAAATGAATGGTAATGACATGGATAATGTAGTGGAGACGTTGGAAAAAGCAAAAACTTTAGCGGGCCAGGGTAAACCTGTCGGTATTATGATGCACACTGCGATGGGCAAAGGAGTTGACTTTATGGAAGGCACCCATGAATGGCACGGCATAGCTCCAAATGATGAGCAATTGAAGAAGGCACTCGAACAGTTGCCGGAGACGCTTGGCGATTATTAAGAGAATGCTCAATGTTCAAGATTCAATTCTCGACGATTATTTTAATTGGGAGTTCGGTTGAACATTGAGAATTGAGCATTGATTATTGAACATTTCCCTCAGACTATTCGCTACGCAACGAAAACTCCTGGGCCGCTGCTTTTCTGGATGGTAGCCATGATGCAATCAATGCAATGACAAAAACGGTTCCTCCTACCAACAAGAAATCCATTAACCGAAGTTTGACGGGGAAATAACTAATCAGAAATGAACCACCGGCTAAGGGGATTAAATGAAATTCTATTTGCAACCATGCAATCAGCAAAGCCAGCAGCATGCCAACACCCCCACCGATTAAAGCCAGCAACATCCCCTCGTTTAAAAAAATGCGTTGGATGAATTTTTTATTCCCTCCCAAAGCATGAAGAACACTGATGTCTTTTTGTTTTTCCAATACCAGCATAGTTAATGCACCAACCATGTTAAAAGCTGCAATGACCAATATCAGGCAAAGCACACCGTAGATCACCCACCTTTCCACATTCATGATGGAGTAAAGGCTTCGGTTCTGTTCATATTTATTCTGCACCTGGTAGGAGTCGCCGAAAATCGGTTTCAGTTCATTTTTTACTTCATTGGTGGTGGAAGGGTCTTTCAATGCAATTTCTACGGCCGTATATTCATTTTTATCAAGCCGGAGTGATTTTTTTACAAAATCAATATTGGTTATGCCATATTTATTATCAAAATCCTGCTGAATCCGAAAGGCGGCTGACGAATGAATAGTGTCGTTGCTGATTCCATTGATCTCATCAAATTGTTCTGTATCGGTTTTGCGGGGCAAATGAATTTTTAGTGTAAAAATATTTCTGTCGGCCTGTATGCCCAAGGCCCCTTCCACACCTGCCCCGAGTATTATTTTGGGAACTTCTTCATTTCCCAAATCATAGGTTCCATTCACTAAATTATCCGCTACTCCTGAAACGTACCGGTAATTTTCATCCACACCTTTTAAGTATACCACAGATTGATAATCCCCATTTTTTACCAATGCCTTTTCTTCCACGATCAGCGAATAATTTTGGATGCCGCTGAGACCTTTAAGTTTTTGTAATTGTTCCGGGGTAATGGTGATTACTTTTCCTGATGCAGGAGAAATCTTCAGGTCAGTATAAAAAGAAGAGTATAATGATTTAACCAGCCCTTCAAAACCATTAAATACACTTAACACCAAAATCAAAGCTGTAGTACCGATAATGATAGCAGCAATGCTTATCCAGGCAATGATATTAATGGCATTGGTAGATTTTTTTGCTTTAAAATATCGCCAGGCGAAAAGAAAAGAACCCCTTGTCCCCCTAAAGGAGGAACTTAGTTTGAACATGACTAATGATTTTGAAAATTCTACATCACTCTATTTTATTTTCGCCGATTCTAACAATCCCTTTGTTACTCCCCTTCAGGGGCCGGGGGTTTTATTTTCTTAAATATTTCCTCCATTTTAAATACATGATCCAGTGTGTCATCCTGGAAAAATTTTAGCACCGGTATGCTGCGTAATTGGTGCCGTACTTTTGTCGCCAGTTCCCTTTTTATTTCATGGTGCCGGTCTTCTATTTTTTGCAAAGCGGTTTTTACATCTTTCACCTGGAAAAAGCTCAGGTAAAACCTTGCTTCCAGCAGGTCAGGTGTCACTTTTACTGATGAAATGGATAGCATTCCACCGTCAATCATACTTAGCCCGAGCCGTTGAAAGATAATATTCATCTCTTCATTCAGCAGCCCCGCTATTTGTTTCTGTCGTTTTCCTTCTTCCATACCTTTATTATTATTTACTGTCCGGCTTCTTAAAGCTTCGGCAGACGCTGTAAAATTAGTTACTTTGCGGCTTTGCAGCTGAAGCATTTTCAATGAAACAATACTCAAGGATATTTCAATACCTCGGTGCTTATAAAGGAAAGATTGTTCTTTATTTCTTATTTACGCTGTTGAGCATCATTTTTTCGATTGTATCCATCGGTATGCTGATGCCTTTCCTCCAGCTTATTTTCCTTGATGGCAAAACGGGGATCACCACTTCCAGCAGCAACGCTGTTATTCAATCCATTAATGACTTTTTAAATAATGCTGTTGCAACAAAAGGTAAAATAACCACATTAGGCATTATCTGTTTGCTGATGGTTAGTTTTATTTTGTTAAAAAACCTGTTTCTCTATCTTTCTTATTACATACTCAATCCGCTTAAAAACAGGATTGTTAACCAACTCAGGGAAGATCTGTATGATAAAGTATTGCGTTTGCCCATCGGATTTTTTAATGAAAAAAGAAAAGGTGACCTGATGAGCCGTATGACCAATGATGTAGGTGAAGTGGAAGGTTCGGTAGTAGGTACACTCGAAGGCTGGATAAGAGACCCCATGACTATCATTGTTACTCTTACCGTGCTATTTTTCATCAGTGCCCAACTCACTTTATTTATTTTGATACTAATACCTGTTTTGGGTTTGGTAATTGGCCGCATCACCCGTTCGTTAAAAAAGCATTCGCAGGAAGTGGCAAATAAATATGGTGAAACGCTTTCTACACTTGACGAAACACTGGGTGGGTTGCGGGTAATAAAAGCATTCAACATTGAAAAACTATTACGGAATAAATTTTTTAAAACCAATGAAGAATTATTAGCGGCAAAAAATAGCATCGCATACCGGAGAGACCTTGCCTCCCCCCTTTCAGAAGTGCTGGGAGTAATTTTATTTACGGCGGTACTATATTACGGTGGAAGGCTTGTATTACAGGGTAACTTTATTGAAGCATCGGCTTTCCTTGGCTTTCTTGGCATCTTTTATAATATTATCAACCCCGCAAAAGCATTGTCCACTTCTTTCAGCAATATGCGGAAAGGTGGAGCAGCCATTAATCGTATTGAAGAAATATTGAAAACACCCATCACGGTGGATGACAATCCAAACGGAAAACAATTACAATCCTTTACATCGGGTATAGAATTCAGAAATGTAAGCTTTGCTTATGATGATGCGGTGATCCTTGACAATATCAACTTTTCTGTTGCAAAAGGGAAAACCATTGCCCTGGTGGGTTCTTCCGGTGCAGGTAAATCAACCCTGGCCGACCTGGTTCCAAGATTTCATGATGTAACAGGCGGCGAAGTATTAATTGACGGAATAAACATCAAAGATTATTCATTACATTCTGTCCGCAACCTTATGAGTATTGTGACACAGGAGCCTATTTTATTTAATGATAGCATTACTAATAACATTGCCCTTGGCTACTCCGGGGCGACAGAGGAAGAAATAATGATGGCGGCTAAGATTGCCAATGCCCATGATTTTATCATTAAAAAAGAAGGTGGCTACCAAAGTAATATCGGCGACAGGGGTAATAAATTAAGTGGTGGTGAAAGACAACGGTTAACTATTGCAAGGGCTCTATTGAAAAATCCCCCGATCCTTATTCTGGATGAAGCAACTTCTTCTCTTGATACGGAAAGTGAGCGGCTAGTGCAGGATGCTATTAACAATATGATGCAGAACAGAACCAGTATTGTGATTGCCCACCGCCTTTCTACTATCCGCCATGCGGATGAAATTATTGTTCTGCAAAAAGGGAAAATTGTAGAGAGAGGAAACCATGAGGAATTATTATTACAAAATGGTTTTTATAGAAAATTAGTAGAGATGCAGGAGGTGAGGTAGTCTTAATTATTTAATGAATCTTCTTTTGGTAATGTCAATTTGACTTTCACAGGTTCCAGTTTTTTTTGTGGTTTAAAATTTACCTTTTCCGGTTCTGTTAATATATTAAAGAGAGTTGTCTGAGTCATTTTCATACTATCTGTTGAAAGAGAAATGAATAGTGAGTTTACGTCTATATATCCGGACTTATTATTACTATACACTTTTATCTTTTTATTTCCCCTTTTTTCAATAAAAAAAGTGTTGCCTATTAATATTTTCCCCGTGACCTTAACATTATTTTCATCTGATTCTTTAACAGAAATATTCTCCAAAGCAATATACTTCTTTTCTTCACCTGGCTCTATTTTTTTGAAAACCCCATTCAAACCTGCTTCTCCAATAAGTGTATTATTATTACCTATTCTAAGTAATACAATCGTTCCTTTTCACCTATTTGAATATAGTTTTCGTCAATTCTATAAGTGAATGAAGATTCCTCACCTAATGATTTAATAATTATAGTGTTTTTACCCTTAAAAGTAATTTCAGTATAGACTTTCTCTCCTATTAGAATCTTCGTAATCAAATGAGATAATTCTGGAGCATTGCTAGGCACAAAGCAAACCCCCTCGTAAGTACCTGTAAGTTCCTTTTTATTGTTGCAACTTAAGATTACGAGCAGAAATGGAAAATACCTAAACAAACGCATTAGCTAATATAAAAAATACTTTAGATTTTCAAATCCATGCCTTGATTCTTCAATAAAGTGACTGCGGATTACATTAATCGAATGATTTCTCTATTACTAACAAAATTTATTATATAATTTTTTACCCCCCCTGCTTATCACCAGTTTCTGTATCTCATTTGTTCCTTCATCAATCGTACACAGTGTACGGGAAGAATTAAAACTTAACCGGCCCGATGTGGGCTGGTATCAAATAAGAAAAGCATTGCAGGCAAGAAATGCCAGTGGCGATTTTCCACCTGTATCGTTTACCCCATTTGAAACAGCGTATAAAGCCTTAACAGAAAAATTACAGCCGATGGTGTATGAGTTGGGTTTTTTGAGGGTGTAGATAGCTTTTAAAAATACGTTTCCACCGCAAACTGATACTGCTCCATAAATATCTTTTTAAAAGCAGCAATATTATTTACTTCATAAAAAAGGAGCATGGCTTTTTTGTAATCCGTTGGTTTAATACTCCGGTAAGATAAAGGGCATAAATTATAAGCCATCAAAACTGCATTGGCTGTTAACCTGGCAGTACGTTTGTTGCCGTCTTCAAATGCCTGAATATAACTTAAAAGTAAAACCGTAATTAATGCTTTTTCAAAAACAGATTTTTTTGAGTTTGCCAATTCGGTAGTTCGTTCCAGGTATTCTTCTATCAAAAACTGGTTTTCGGGTGGTATGTAATTGGTACCTGTAATACGAACTAATCTTTTCCTGATATTTTTGGCAATGCCCATTTTGCGGGAAAGCAACGTATGTAGTTCTATAATATTCCGCTTACTTAACTTTTTATACGAACCCGCATACAAATGACTGTATTCAATTGCAGCTTTATGATTGAGCAACATAATAGCTTCTTCTTCCGAATTTTTATCAGATAAAATATTATACTTTAGTAATTGTTCAGTATCCAGCAAATCATAGGTATTCCCTTCTATTTGCGATGATTTCCAACTAAGTTCGATTGTTAATCGTTCAAACTCCTTTTTAAAGGCAGCCTTGGATAATTGCTTAGTATTCTTCTTATATTTTTCAGATAGACTTTCTAACTTTTCTATTTCTTTTGTATCAAACAAATTCACCTTGCTTAATGTGTCAAATAAATTGAAATTGAATTTTGGAATAATTATTCTGTCATCAGCTTCAGTTTGATAGTATTCATCAACAGGTAATTCAATAGTTAATAAAGAGGTTAACGGCACACCGTATTTTGTGCTTGGCCCTTTCCCGGATATTGTTAAAACTTCATTTTTCTTCAATACAGCGAGGTCTCTATTTAAGGAGGGTATAGAAAGACTTACTGGCAAAAAAGCAATAATCTCACTAATGCCAACAGGCTGGTGTTTAAAAATTAACCAGAAAATGTCTAATTGTCTTTTTGTGAATTTCATAATCCTATCACAATATACAATTAATCCTATCATATTGATAGGATTACGGCTGTTTTTTGAGAGGATATAAACAGGGCTATTTTTCCGGGTAAGTAACTACTTCAACACCTCCCTACTTATAACCAGCTTCTGTATCTCACTAGTGCCCTCCCCAATCGTACACAACTTTGCATCCCTGTAAAATTTTTCCACCGGAAAATCTTTAGTGTAGCCATAACCACCAAATACCTGCACGGCATCATTCGCCACTTTTACAGCCACTTCGCTGGCATAATATTTTGCCATAGCAGCTTCTTTGGTCATCGGTTGTTTCCGCTCTTTTAAATCACAGGCCTGTAAGGTGAGTAAATCTGCTGCAGCTATTTCAGTTGCCATATCCGCCAGTTTAAAAGAAATACCCTGAAAATTAGAGATGGGTTGTTCAAACTGGTACCGCTCCTGCGAATATTTCAATGCAGCTTCGTAAGCCCCTTTGGCAATGCCGAGAGAAAGAGAAGCAATGGAAATTCTTCCCCCATCTAATATTTTCATCGCTTGCTTAAACCCATCTCCCACTTCTCCTAAACGGTTCGCATCAGGTATATGACAATTATCAAAGATCATTTCAGCTGTTTCGCTGGCCCGCATACCCAATTTATTTTCCTTTTTTCCGGCACTGAAACCTTTAGTTCCTTTTTCAACCACAAAAGAAGTTGAATTATTTTTTGCTCTTGGTTCACCGGTTCTGCATACCACTACTGCTATATCCCCACTTTTTCCATGAGTAATAAAATTCTTAGTCCCGTTAAGTACCCACTCATTTCCTTCCTTTACGGCAGTGCATTTCATATTGCCTGCATCGCTGCCGGTGTTGGCTTCTGTCAGTCCCCAGGCACCGATCCATTCTGCAGTTGCTAACTTAGGCAGCCATTTTTTCTTTTGTTCTTCGTTACCGAATGTCAAAATGTGACCTGTACAAAGTGAATTGTGTGCAGCCACACTTAATCCAATGGAACCACAAACTTTGGAAATTTCTTCAATTACCGTTTTGTATTCAAAATAAGAAAGTCCTGCACCTCCATATTCCTCCGGCACCAACACTCCCATCAATCCCAGCTTTCCCATTTCTTTAAAAATATGAAGGGGAAATTCCTGGCTTTCATCCCATTCCATTATATGTGGCTTGATGTGTTGTTGGGCAAAATCCCTGGCAGTCTGTGCTACCTGTTCCGTAAGTTCAGCGGATTGAAAATTCATAAATATAAAATAGTTGATTGTTGTTTTAATAACTGTGCCACTCTCCATCCCGATAGCTATCGGGAAAGGGGTGGCACAGTCTTGGGCCTTCCTTAATGCAAGCAAGCAATTATTAAAGGCGGCTGCAAGGTAAGGGAAAATTATTTTAGCTAACAAGTGTTAGCATCATAAATTTTTAACGGTAATAATTTAATTAAACTCCAATTGCAGGCCGTCATATGCCAGGTGGATACCTGTGGGAAGTTCGGCCTCTATGTCTGCATGAAGACCTAATTGGTGGGAGATATGGGTAAAATAAGCCGTTGGTATTTTTAATTCCTGCACCTGATCAATCGCTTCCTGCAATGTAAAATGAGAAATATGTTTTTGTTTCCTCAGGGCATTCAGTACCAATACCCCGCTGCCCCTTATTTTTTCTTTTTCACTTTCATCAATCCGGTTGGCATCGGTGATGTAAGTGAACTTTCCAAACCGGAAGCCCAATACCGGCATTTTTAAATGCCAAACCATAACAGGAGTAACGGGAATGTCGCCGATAACAAAAGGTTCAAGGGTAATTGTGTTTAAATTCAACTCCGGTATACCGGGATATTTGGTATCGGTAAATGCATAATAAAAATCCCGGCGCAATGCTTCCTCTGTTAATGAATCAGCGTAAAGGTTCATTGGTTTCTTTGCCAGAAAATTAAATGCCTTTACATCATCCAGCCCCGCCATGTGGTCTTTATGCGGATGAGTGAAAATTATTGCATCCAAATGTTTTACTTTTTGCCGCAACATCTGGTAACGAAAATCCGGGCCTGTATCTACAACTAATACGGTGCTGGCCGATTCAACCAGAATACTGGAGCGAAGACGTTTATCCTTTTTATCAGTGGAAGTGCAGACCCCGCATTCGCAACCTATCATAGGTACGCCGCTGCTGGTGCCAGTGCCAAGGAACGTTATTTTGAGAGGAGGACACACAGAGGTAAAAATAAGCCCGGCTGGCCACAAAATAAAAAACGAAAATATTGGGAAGGAAATGATAAATTAAAAAACAGAAAGTTAGTCTTCCTCAAACTTTCCCGTTTCGCTTTATCTATTTTTTGGCCTCGTCCGTATGTAACCTTGACATGATCTCCGTGTATTGCTTTTTTGACTCCGGGGTAAGAATTTCTGCATTTATCTCCAATTGCGGTATCAGGTCTATCAACGTACTAATTCTTCCTTCAATTGGCAAAAATTTATTAAGCACCACTACTTTCCTCTCCTCGAGGATGCAGTAGCCGCTTTGGAATGTTCCTCTTTCATATCGCAGCACATAACCTGATTCTTCTGCAACAGCTTCTAATTTATCAAGAGATGTTTGTGTATATTTCATAGTGAATGGTGAATAGTAAATTATTTTCACAAATGTAAAATTCTCCGCACCGGTAAACCGCTAAAGCAAATTATTATTTTCCACAACCCATTCACTATTCACCACAAACCATTGACCTTACTTACTCTGCATCTTTATCACCGGCACTATCATTTCCTCCAGGCTCACCCCGCCATGCTGAAAAGTATTGCGATAGTAGTTTACATAATAATTATAGTTATTCGGATAACACAGGAAACTGTCTTCTTTTGCAAATATGAAAGATGAATTAATGGTAGGTACCGGCAAGCCGGCTTCTCTGGGATCCCGGAAAGCAAGTACTTCTTTTGGTTCATAGTTAAGGTTGCGGCCATGCTTGTAGCGCAGATTCGTAGTAGTTTGCTTGTCTCCCACTACTTTGTAAGGCGTTTTTACCCTTACACTGCCATGATCAGTAGCCAGTACGATCTTGATATTCTTATCAGCTATTTTTTTCAATGCCTGGTGAAGTGGTGAATGTTCAAACCAGGAAGTGGTGATACTGCGGTAGCTTATTTCATCACTGGCTAGTTCTTTCAACACTTCCATTTCTGTTCTTGCATGGCTCAGCATATCCACAAAGTTGTAAACGATAACATTCAGGTCATTGTTAAGCAGGTTATGAATATTATTCATTAGATCCAACCCGGCCTGGTTGTTAACTACTTTTGTATAGGAAACTTTTAAGTCGGCTTTTCCAGCTCTTTTTATTTGTGCCCGGATAAATTCTTCCTCATGTAAGTTCTTTCCGCCTTCTTCTTCATCATTTTTCCACTGTGTTGGAAATTGTTTTTCTATTTCCATGGGCATTAGTCCCGCAAAAATGGCATTACGGCAATATTGAGTAGCGGTAGGTAAAATGCTGTAAAAACTATCTTCTTCCAATATACGGAAGCTCTCTGAAAAAATAGGTTGAATGGCTTTCCACTGATCAAAACGGAGATTATCAATTAATATAAAAAACAACGGGGTTCCTTTTTCCAGATGAGGCAACACTTTAAATTTCATGAGGGAATGGCTCATCACCGGGCCATCAGTACTTTTTGGATTTACCCAACTGGCATAGCTTCTTGAAATAAATTTAAAAAACTCGGTATTGGCTTCACTCTTTTGATTTTGTAATATTTCCTGCATTTCCGGGCTATCACTTTTTTCCATTTCCAGCTCCCAATACACTAATTTTTTATAAATATCCATCCACTCGTTGTAATCTGGATTACTATTCAATGCAGTGAATAAATGGCGAAACTGCTGCTGGTATGCCGTCGTTGTTTTTTCAGCAACCAGTCTTCTGTTATCAATAATTTTTTTTAAACTCAACCAAACCTGGTTAGGATTCACCGGTTTGATCAGGTAATCACTGATCTGTGAGCCGATAGCATCATCCATCAGGTTTTCCGTTTCATTCTTGGTAATAAGCACTACCGGCAGGGATTGATTTATTTCTTTGATTTTCGCAAGTGTTTCCAATCCTGTAATGCCCGGCATACTTTCATCAATCAGCACCACATCCACCGGGTTTTCTTTTACATAATCAATCGCATCAAATCCGTTTGTAAAAGTTTGCACTTCGTATCCCTTGTTCTCTAGAAACATTTTCTGAGATTGCAGACTTTCTATTTCATCGTCAACCCAGATAATTTTTGCTACTGCCATTCTGATAGTTTAAACTAATTTACCGTGAAGTTACGGGGAGAGTAAAAATAGCTTATTAAACTTGTACTTTTGCCGTCTTGCCTTTAACAAAAAAGCAACAATGGCCCATGTCCGCAAAATAATCAACGACCCCGTATATGGTTTTATCACCATTGACCATCCTTTGATATTGCAAATCATCTCTCACCCCGTCTACCAGCGGTTACGGAATATTCATCAAATGGCTTTTGCTCACCTGGTATATCCCGGGGCGGTGCATTCAAGATTACATCACTCTCTCGGTGCTTATCATTTAATGTGTACTGCACTCAGTGAATTAAAAAGTAAAGGCATTGACATAACTGCTGAGGAAGAACTAGGGGCAAAAATAGCCATCCTGTTACATGATGTTGGCCACGGACCATTCTCTCATGCATTAGAAAATGAGCTGGTAAAAGATGTGAACCATGAGATCCTTTCTATTTTATTGATGCGCAAACTGAATGAAGAATTGGGAGGACAATTAGAAACAGCCATCGGAATTTTTACCAATAATCATCCAAAGAAATTTTTATACCAGTTAGTGTCCGGGCAATTAGATGTAGACAGGTTGGATTATCTGAACAGGGATAGTTTTTTTACCGGTGTAGCGGAGGGTGTGATCGGTTACGACCGTATCCTTAAAATGCTGACCGTAAAAGATGGCAACCTGATGGTGGAGGAAAAAGCGATTTACTCTATTGAAAAATTTTTAGTGTCCCGCCGGCTTATGTACTGGCAGGTGTACTTACATAAAACAGTACTGAGTGCTGAAATGATGCTGGTAAAAATTTTTCGTAGGGCAAGAGAATTGATACTAAACGGGCAATCGGTGCTGGCTGTTTCTGAGGAACTGAATTTTTTTTTACAAAATTCAAACATCAACACTCCCATTGAGCAGCATTTAGAAACGTTTTGCCGTCTTGATGACTATGATGTGATGGCCACCATAAAAAACTGGAATCGTCATACTGATAAAATATTAGCGACACTTTGCCGTTCAATAGTAGAACGAATCCTGTTTAAAGTAAAATTGCAGGCACAGCCTTTTGATGATGCTTTCGTAAAAGAAAAAATCAAAGAGGCTTGTGACAAACTAGACATTAGTGAAAAGGAAGCGGAATACTTTGTGTTCACCGGGGAAGCCAGCAATACAACTTATAACCCGGGAGATGAAAGAATAAATATTTTATTTAAAGACGGAACGGTAAAAGATATTTCCAAAGTGGATAATGCCCTGATTCAGCATAACCTGAGTGGTCCCACTTTCGGCGAGATTAAAAAATATTACATTTGTTACCTAAGAAGTTCATAGTTCATAGTTCAAGGTTTATAGCCCCCGCTATACCATTAACTATCGGCCATGAACTATGAACTAAAAAAATGCAATTTCCCGCTTCACAAATAGCACTTCTTGTTAATGGAAAGGTTGAAGGAAATCCTGATGCCTCTGTTAATTCGTTTGGAAAAATTGAAGAAGCTAATGAAGGACAATTAACTTTTTTCTCCAATCCTAAATACGAAGAATACATTTATAAAACCAAAGCCTCCATTGTTCTCATTAACGAAGCCTTTGAACTGAAACAACCCGTTTCCGCTACGCTGATAAGAGTGCCTGATGCCTATTCTGCTTTTGCCGCCCTTCTTACAAAATATCAGGAAATCGTTCAGCAGCAATTAACCGGCATTCAACAACCAAGTTATATTGCTAAAACAGCATCGTATGGTGAAAATATTTTCATCGGGGCCTTTGCGTATATCGGTGAGAATGTAAAGATCGGCAGCAACACAAAAATTTTTCCCAATGCATTTATAGGTGACAATGTTATCATCGGAGACAATTGTCTTATAGACCCTGGTGTAAAAATTTATCATGATTGTAAAATTGGCAATCATGTGAATATCCTTGCCGGGACAGTTGTTGGTAGTGATGGTTTCGGTTTTGCGCCGCAAGCAGATGGAACGTTCGTAAAAATCCCTCAATTAGGCAATGTACTTATCGAAGACAACGTGGACATTGGCGCCAATGCCACTATTGACCGGGCAACGGTTGGTTCTACTGTTATTAAATCAGGTGCCAAACTTGATAACCTGATACAAGTTGGGCACAACGCAGAGGTAGGCAACAATACTATCATTGCAGCACAAGCTGGTGTAAGTGGAAGTACCAAAATTGGAAAAAATGTAATGATTGGCGGGCAGGCTGGCCTTGTGGGGCATATACAACTGGGAGATGGTGCCAAAGTAAATGCACAAAGCGGAGTTAGTAAATCAATTGATGCAGGCAAAGCTGTAACTGGTTCGCCTGCCTATGAGTACACGGCTGCCTTGAGGAGTCAGGCCATTACACGTAATCTTCCGGAAATGGAAAGAAGAATTAAGGAACTGGAAGCAATGGTTAAGCAATTAATTGAAGAAAAAGTTTCTTAAACGCTGGTATGAAAATCTGTGGCTTTTCTTTTGTTCGCAATGCTGTTAAATATGACTACCCTATTGTAGAATCCATCACCTCCATTCTTCCCATTGTTGATGAATTTATTATTAGTGTAGGCAATTGCGATGACGGTACACTGCAATTAATTCAATCCATAGGTTCACCAAAAATAAAAATTGTTCCTTCCGTATGGGATGATTCACTGAAAGAAGGAGGCCGGGTACTGGCTATTGAAACAGATAAAGCATTAGCCCATGTTTCTGCTGAATACGTATGGGCTTTTTATCTGCAGGCAGATGAAGTAGTGCATGAAAAATATTTAGACAATATTGTCGCAGCAGCAAAAAAATATGCCGGCGATGAAAAAGTAGAAGGTCTTCTTTTTAAATATGTTCACTTTTACGGAAGTTATGATTATGCAGGAGACTCCCGTCGTTGGTATAATCATGAAATCAGGCTGATAAAAAACATTGGTACTATCCATTCATACAAAGATGCCCAGGGCTTTCGCATCAAAAAAAACAAGAAACTCCGGGTAAAAAAAATCAATGCGGAAATATATCATTATGGATGGGTTCGTCATCCTAATAAGCAATTTGAAAAAATTGTTGACTTTTCAGGTCTCTGGAATGGTGAAGAATATGCACCTCCACCCCATAAAGAACAAAATCAGTTTGATTTCTTGAATGATGCCGACTCCGTTGAATTATTTAAAGGCACCCATCCCGCAGTGATGCAAAAAAAAATTGCTGAGAAAAACTGGGATGCCCATTTTGATACCCGTAAAAAACGATTTTCTTTTAAAGACAGGCTATTGTACAGCATTGAAAAAATAACCGGCAAGCGGTTTTTTGCCTATAAAAACTATAAGATCATTTGATTCTTTCCACATCATCTTTTAGTACATTCTGAATGAATAATTATCTTTGCCTCCATGATTTCCTCCACAGAAAATAAGACTTATATTGCCGGCATTATGGCTCCCGGTTTTAATCCAGATAAACAACATACGCTAAAGTCATCAGTAAGCATTTCAGGCACGGGTCTCCATACCGGTGTAATGGCTGACCTGACGCTGAAACCTGCTAACCCGGGATTTGGTTACCAGTTTCAACGGGTGGATTTACCGGGGCAACCGATCATTAAAGCAGACTGCGATCTCGTCACTGATGTAAGCAGGGGCACTACACTGGAATTTAATGGCGCTAAAGTGAGTACAGTAGAACATGTGCTGGCCGCATTAGTTGGTATGGGAGTTGACAATTGCCTGCTCGAAATCAACGGACCCGAAATGCCGATCATGGATGGCAGTTCGGAACCGTTTGTGGAATTGATAGAAGAAGCCGGTGTAATAGAACAGGGTGCTGCCAAAGTATGGTATAGTATTGATGAAAATATTTACCATTATGATGAAGAAAAAAGGGTGGAACTGGTAGCGATGCCTGCAATGGATTACCAGGTTACTACGCTGATTGATTTTAATTCACCTGTGCTGGGTACCCAACATGCCGGACTAAAATCCATGCGGGATTTTAAAGAAGAAATTGCCCCTTGCCGCACTTTTTGTTTTCTCCATGAATTGGAAATGCTGCTGGATAATAACCTTATCAAAGGCGGCGATATCAATAATGCTATTGTTATCGTTGATAAACCAGTTGATAATAAAGAAATGGACAGGTTGAAGAAAATATTTAACAAAGAAAATATTGAGGTGAAGAGTGAGGGGTATTTGAATAATCTTGAATTACGATTCCCCAACGAACCAGCCCGGCACAAATTGTTAGATGTTATAGGTGACCTTGCGTTGATTGGCTATCCTATTAAAGGACGTATCATTGCGAACCGGCCAGGGCACAGTTCTAATGTAGAGTTTGCAAAAAAAATTAAGCAGTATATCAAAAAGAATAAACATACCAAAGGTGTTCCGGTGTATGATCCTAATCAGCCACCGGTTTACGACCAGCAGTTTATTGAAAAAAGATTACCGCATCGCTATCCCTTTGCATTAGTTGACAAGGTTATTGAATTAAGCGATACACATATCGTTGGTGTAAAAAATGTGACTTTTAATGAATGGTTTTTCCAGGGACATTTTCCAGGCAATCCTGTAATGCCGGGTGTGCTGCAAATAGAAGCATTAGCGCAATGTGGAGGTATTTTGGCCATTAACCTTAGTGGCGAAGGGCAATACGATACGTATTTTCTTAAAATAGATAATTGCAAATTCAAGCATATGGTAAGGCCCGGCGATACGCTGCTTCTTAAAATGGAATTATCAGCCCCTATCCGGCGGGGTATCTGCGAAATGAAAGGAACAACTTACGTTGGCAATAAAGTTTGTGCAGAGGCGGACCTGGTAGCACAGATTGTAAAGCGGTAATTCCCAAAACCTCATCATGCGATTTACTGAGGAGGCATTAAACTCATTCAACTTTAGAAATTCATTATTACAGAATAAGATGCCCGTTTTGCGGGTATTTTATTTTCTCCCAGGCAGTCAAACAATAGATAAAAATCAACATAGAAATCCGTTTAAGAGGGCTTATTTCAGTACATTTGTGAGTTATATTTTTTCCATATTTAACTATAGGTTTTTACCATTTTTATGACCACAGAAGCTAAAGAAAAAGCAGCCGCTATATCGGCCGGTTACAGTGCAGATAGTATACAAGTATTAGAAGGTTTGGAAGCCGTTCGTAAACGTCCGGCGATGTATATCGGTGATATTGGTGTTAAGGGTTTGCACCATCTCGTTTACGAAGTAGTAGATAATTCTATTGATGAAGCCCTGGCCGGCTATTGTAAAAACATTTTCGTTACCATACATGAGGATAATTCTATTTCAGTTGAAGATGATGGCCGCGGCATCCCTACTGCGATGCACACCAAAGAAAAGCGTTCTGCATTGGAAGTTGTAATGACGGTACTCCATGCAGGAGGCAAGTTTGATAAAGGTTCTTACAAAGTATCCGGTGGCTTGCATGGTGTAGGGGTGAGTTGTGTAAATGCATTGAGCAAGTTGCTGTTGGTAACGGTGAACCGGGATGGAAAAACATTTGAGCAGGAATACAAGATTGGCGTACCGCAATATGCAGTCAGGGAAACGGGTGCCAGTGACAAAACAGGAACTACAGTTCACTTTTGGCCTGATGATTCCATTTTCATTACATTAGTTTATAATAAAGATATTCTCGAAGGGCGCCTACGGGAGTTATCCTACCTTAACCGTGGTGTTCGTATAGTATTAACTGATGTGAGAGAAAAAGAAGAAAACGGTGAAAACTATACGAATGTTTTTTATAGTGAAGGCGGTATCGTGGAGTTTGTTGAAATGCTTGATGCCAGTGCTGGCCGCAATCCCCTTATTCCAAAAGTAATTTATGTTGAAGGGAAGGATGATAACACCAATGTAGTGGTGGAAGTGGCGCTGAGCTATAATGACAGTTATAATGAACATATCTATTCTTACGTCAATAATATCAATACAATTGAGGGTGGCACCCATGTATCCGGCTTCCGCCGTGCATTAACCAGGGTTTTTAAAAGCTATGGCGATAAAAATGGTTTGTTTGAAAAAGCAAAAGTGGAAATAGAAGGCGATGATTTTCGTGAAGGACTAAGTTCTATCATCTCAGTAAAAGTTCCCGAGCCTCAGTTTGAAGGCCAAACAAAAACCAAACTCGGCAATAATGAAGTGATGGGTGTGGTTGATTCCACCGTATCAAGAGCATTGGAAGCTTATTTGGAAGAAAATCCAAAAGAAGCAAAAAATATTGTAGCTAAAGTAATTCTTGCTGCACAGGCAAGAGCTGCCGCCAGAAAAGCAAGAGAACTGGTTCAACGTAAATCTGTATTATCCGGTGGCGGGTTACCTGGTAAATTGGCTGATTGTTCTGACAGGGATCCAAAACGTTGTGAGTTATACCTTGTTGAGGGAGATTCAGCCGGCGGTACCGCCAAACAAGGAAGAGACAGAAGTTTCCAGGCTATTCTTCCGCTTAGGGGTAAAATCTTAAACGTAGAAAAAGCAATGGAGCATAAAATCTACGACAATGAAGAGATAAGAAATATGTTTACGGCCCTTGGCGTAAAAATGGGAACACCCGAAGATCCAAAGGCTCTTGACCTTAGTAAACTCCGTTACCACAAACTTATCATCATGACGGATGCTGATGTGGACGGTTCACACATTGCCACATTAATTCTCACTTTCATTTTTCGATATATGACGGAACTTGTGGAGCAAGGATATGTTTACATTGCCCAACCACCACTTTACCTGATAAAAAAAGGCAAAGAACAAGCTTATGCTTACAATGAAACCCAGCGAAAAACTTTAATAGAAAAAATAGGCGGAGGTAAAGACGATTCTGTAAATATTCAGCGGTACAAAGGCCTTGGTGAAATGAATGCCGACCAGCTTTGGGACACTACTATGAACCCGGGTACCCGTACATTGAAGCAAGTGACTATTGAAAGTGCCGCAGAAGCCGACCGCATTTTCAGTATGTTGATGGGAGATGAGGTGGCTCCGAGAAGGGCATTTATTGAAAGTCATGCTAAATATGCCAAATTGGACATATAAGTGTTTAAATCTTTACAAATAAAGGACTTAACCCAAATTATCAGGGTTCTTTCCAGGTCTTTTCTCAATTTCCCGTTTAAAACCCGCCGGAATGCTTAATTTCAGGAATTACTAACTCAAAAACTATCGACCATGTCAGACGTAAAAATCACCGCTTACAATGTAAAGACAAAAGAAAAAGGAGTAGAGATGCTGGATGCTGTGATCACTAAAACAGCAAAGGGAGCCTATATGGCCCAAGGCAACGATGGAAAAGGTAATAAACTTACCACACTAATGAACGGAGAAAAAGCTTTGGCAGCCATTGCAGCTGGTATCGCTAAACAAGGCTGGTAACCCTTTTTTAAATTATAAAATAGGCCCGTTTCTTTCTAAGGAACGGGCTATATTTTTGCCTACCCTTAATTCTTTACTGCTTGATTACCTTAAATATCTCTTGTTGTTTATCACTATTAAGACGAAACAGGTAAACTCCTCCGGGATAGACTGGACTGCTGAGATCAAATACTTGTTTTTCAAGAAAACCGTTGGCCGTAAAATTGCGTTGTTGAATAAGTTTTCCTGTTATATCAAAAATCTTCAAGGTAAATGCTTCACCTGATGGTAACACATAAACAAGATTGAAAACACCTGCCGAAGGATTAGGATAGACCTGTGGCTTTGTTCCATTATAAAAAACTACTGTCCGTATGATAGAAAATGTATACGCTCCATCTGCATAAATTATTTTAAGCCGATAATACCTCACTTCGGTTTTATTTGCTTCTACATCGGTATAATTGTATGAGACCGGCACTACACTGTTCCCATTACTATTTACTTCGCCGATTTTTGAAAATCTTCCAGCCTGGTAATCCAGGGCATTTCTGGCCACTTCAATTTCATATCTCACAATATTATTTTCCGATTTGACCCTCCAGTCAAGCTTAACATTATCGCCAGCGATTCTTTGCGCATCGAAACTAATAAACTCTGCCCTTAAACTATTTACCCTGCCGGGCCCTCCATCGTTAAACCAGAACTCAGAAAAATCTTTGATTTTAGCTTCAAAATAGTAACCATTTAAATAAGGAACTTTTATGATCTGCGAGGGGGTAATAAATTTCCAGCTACCCAGCGTATCGTCAGAAAGAAGGCCATTTTCAAATTGATTTAGCGAATCACTGTATTTGGAAATACCTAATTCATATGCACTTCCAGGTTTACTGCAAGCGGGGCATCCTGTAGCACCGATAAGAGATTCTGATTCACTATCAAGAAAATAAATTCGCAGCGAAATGGAATCACTCATTTTCTCATTCGCCGGTTTCACCGTAATATTTCTATTGTGAAAGTACTGACCGTTATAATTACGGACAGCCGCCATATTAATATAAGCCTGTACATCCGTACTGCCCATGTTTTGATTGTTAGGTAGAATGGAAGCAACGAGCTTTCCACCAGAAAGAAAATTGACCCAACTGTTACCTCCCGTTATATTTTGTGTTACGGGTGAGCTCATAGTGATCCCATCATAAATACCATTTACGTTGTCATAAATATGTATATCATCTATTGCTATACCATCTTTAGTAAGTCCTACATCTGAATTGAATACAAAACGAAGCCTCAGGTTGTTATTTGCTGGTAAAGACGTGGTGGCAACATGCCAACGGGTATAATTTTGCTGACTCCAAACCTGATTTCCTGAATAATTTTTATTATACCAATTGGTGCCTTGTCCAACCGCACCAAGTTTTAACCATGTGGCCCCACCATTTGTTGAATATTCCACCCAGGCTGCATCGCATAAGCTATTACCGCAATCTTCGATATCAAGAGCAAGACTGAAACTTAATGTAGGATTGGCTATACGGGAAATATCAAAACAAGGTGAGTACAGGTAAGAAAGTTCGCCGTCATTATAATATCCGGCAATACCTGTTTTCCAGACTTTACTTCCACTCGCAGCCCCTTTTATTTTAGGTGACACAGGAGTGCCATATTCCCATGAACTTCTTGTGCCCCCGGTATACCATGAACCATTGCCTGACTCAAAATTTTGCAGGTAAGGAAACGATGTTATGAGGGGCAAATTATTTACCGTTATTCTTGCCGTATCATTTTCACGAAATGAATCACCCGTAAAATTTACAGAAACCTCAATGGTATGGTTTCCTACCGCCGAAAGATTTGCCCTCGCATTAAAAGTATATTGAACAGAACTGTTGGCAGGTATGGAAGGTATATTTTCTGTGGCAACAACAACTCCGTCAACTTTTAAAATAACGGGGATATTAGTTACGATAACATTGGCAGTATTATGAACTTTTACTTTTACCGGTACTGAATTATTTAAACCACAGCTTATTGTGGCTGGTTCGTCTATGCTGACTAACTGAATATCATTCATAACACGATAAAGGCGAATATCATCAAAAGTATATCCTGCACCACTTTCATTGTCTGCCGCCATATATTCTCCCCATTGTCCCCACCGGATCTGTGTGCTGGATGAAAATATTTGTCCATGAGCTATAAGCGAATCGCTTAGTTCAATGCTACCGGAAAGTTTATACGATCCATCCGGGTTATTTTGATTCGCTTCCAGGTTATATACTTCTATCCAATTTCTATTTTCACTACCCCTGATCCACACCCTGTTGGCAGGATTTGATTTCTGATCATGATTTTTATACCTGAAATCAAACCGTATATCTTCTGTAACAGGATTAATGGTGGCAAGGTTAAAAGTTCCTGTTAGTGAATCTACATTGCCGCCAGCAACATAACGATCCATATCCAGCGTTAATGCCCTGTTACCAGAATAGGCTATACCCGTATTGACAAATGTTCGGAGTCTTCCAAAAGCAGTGCTGTTAATAAAATCGTATCGGTCTCTTCCTGTCAATCCCATCTGATCATTCATTACTGTTTGTACAGGAATTGTTTCAAAATTATCGATCCAGGGAAGTTGTGACAATGTAATAGGCTGGTTATCTAGTTGCTTAACTATTTGGGTAATACTATTATTGGCAGCAACCGGGTCGGTGGATTTTATTACTGCTACCTGTATATAATATGTGCCAATAGCGGAAAGGTTGGCGGTAGTAATAAAGGTGTAATCAATAAAGCCACCGGCAGGTATATCTGAAACAGGAGATGTAATGGTTGCTGAAACCGGCGGACCACCATTAATGGAATAACTAACCGTAATATTTCCTGCTGACACTACATCATCAAGGTTTTTTATTCGTATCGTTATGGGTACATTGTTTGACAAAGCAGTTGACGTAAAAATTCTTCCGGAAGAGCCGGGAGAAATAATAGCATCAATTTTCAGGTCATTGTCAGAAATGCTACCTGCACAAGTGCCGGTATTCGGCTGACGGGAAACGGCTACTGCTCTTCTTCCAGGCTTGCCATTAATTCTTGGTCTTACAGTAACCCAATAAACTGAATCTTTAGACAAGCCACTAAAAACATAATTTAACGCCGTTGTGGTGGCGACGGAAACCATTTCATCCCCCCGAAGCATCATCACTTCATAATCGGTGGCGCCCGGTACACTTCTCCAACCAAGATTAATATATCCTTCGCATTGAATGGGTGTCAGTGAATCAACCGGCATGGCAGTTATTGTAAACGGATGACTTGTTTGTGTAAATCCTGTACCATTTTTTGATATTCTTATCCGGGCAACATCTGTTGCAATATTTGGAACTCCCCAATTATAGATTCTTGTTGAGGCGGGAATTGTGCTGCTTAATGAAGACCAGTTATTTCCATTATCACTTGAAAACTCAAGAGTGAAAGAATTCGAAGGATCACCATACGAGTCCCATTCAATATAAGAAGTATCCAATCGTGAAACAGACGGCACTAACGATTCACCACCTACAGGGTTAGTCAATACAAGGGCTGCGGGTATAGCATCATAAACCAGTACGTACTGCTGAGACGGATTTTGTACTATGCTAGTTCCGGTGACTTTCAAAGAATAGCTTCCTGCGGCCGGATTATTAATAACAACCTGCTCTATATTATTTATATGATCCGCCCGGTTTAGTGCAATATTATTCACACTAGCTGGAAGGGTATCTAATGTAAGTGGTAATAAGCTGCCGCCCGGAGAAATAACTTCCAGGTCAATATCATTAACTAATGTTTTAGTTGCCAACATAGCGGCAGGTGGATCTTGCCAGTATAATAATACTTTTAATTGTGCTGTATTTGCCGGCACAGTAATAGAATGAATATTTATAGCGGCAGGAGTTATGGTGGCATTAAAATAAGTGGAATCTTCCGTCATTTGTATTGATCGTAAAAGGTTCATGCTACCAAATCCATAATTGAAATCCGGTCCTGCATTCCCCCTGTCTGAAGCTCCATTACACAGCAAGGCCTTCATCAAAGTATTTTTAGGGTTTGCGCCATTATGTAATTGACGATAGCGTTGTATCAGTAATGCTAATCCCCCTGACACACCTGGTGCGGCCATACTGGTTCCATTATTATAGCTGTAAAGGTTGTATACCCATGTTGAGGCAACAAATTGTCCCTGTGACATGATCTCAGGTTTCAAACGACCATCTCTTACCGGTCCACGACTTGAAAAGCCGCTAAGATCTCTTTTATAATCGGTGCTACCTACCGTTAAAACATTCTTGGCTGATTGATAACCTCCCACAACTGTTTTAAATCCGGCAGGATAGGGGGCACAGGTTCTGCTCCCGTCATTTCCTGCTGCAAACACATGTTGTAATTCAGGAAGGTCAAATGCCTGCTGATCAAGAATTCTTGCTGATAGATCGTACAAGCCATTATAGTCACAATCGTTAACTACAGCTCCGAATGAATTATTGGTAATCACCATTCCATAATCCTGAACATAGATTGGCGCATACGTAAGTATGTTAGAAAAAACTTGCCCGATTATAGTTATTTTTGGAGCATAGCCAGTGTATAGTTCCTGGATAATTCCGGCACCACCAATGGTACCTGCCACATGAGATGCATGTGCCCCGGGTGTTGCTCCGGCTCGGTTTATTAACCGGCCGGTAAAATCGAGGTGTGTCTGAATGTCCCCATCATCGCCTACACCCACCACTACACCCTGACCATTTAAATTTTTTCCCCCGAAGGCAAGTTTGGTTTTTAGTATGTTAGCTCTTGATGCAAAAATACTATTGTAGTTAATGGGTTTATCCTCTGACGGTATGGATTGAACAAACTCAATAAACGGCAACAAGGCCAATTCACCAAGCCGTTGAACAGGTACCCTTAGTGCAATTACACGATAATCCTTATTTTGAATAGAAGTAATTTCAAAGTTTCTGATCTGCAATTCATGTTGAACGTATTCATAAGAAAATGATTTCGGAAAACTAATCCAGACATCGACCGTACCTGCCACCTTCACTGCCCATGTTGGAAAATTTCCTTTCGCCAGCTCAGGTTGCATTTTTTGTTGTGCAGATAGTTCTACTAAAGCCCTTACTTTTAGCCGATTAAGAAAAACAGCATTTACCGGACCTGTGATGGTGACTGTATATGCATTATCAGGTATATAATCCAGCAATTCAATGCCCGATTGTTTTAATTGTTGTTTTTCATTCTCTGTTGGCAATTGCTCGAACTGTATAATCGCAAAAGTTTTTTCAGCATTTTTTACTGCGTTTCGATTAAACTGATCTAGTTGTTCTGAAGTTATATTTTTTTCCGGGATAAATTTTCCAGACTTAAGCAATAGGTTATAACGGGAATTATCCTGAGCAAGTAAGGAAAAACTTACAAGGAGGCAGATAGTCAGGGGAATAGGATTGAATCTCATAGTGGCTTTACGTGGATTAAAATTAGTACAAATAGCTGAGAAAAAGCCTAGACGAATGCCATGATTTACAGGGGGGTCAAGATCTTACACCGGGATCGGAAGAGCTGAAAAACAATACGTATGCATTGATTGCAAAAACTGGTGCATCTCCTCCATGTTTTTCATATTATTAGCAATCAGCAAAAACAACTTACCTGTTTGCTTCAGTTTCGCTTTATTGGTTTCTGTTTGCAAAAACTGGATCACTTTCTGAAAAGTAGCCGATTCAAAATAAGGAGAGTCTGGCCGGTTGATGAAAAAGCACCGGAGTGTGCTATCCTTCAGACTCATTTTTTCAAAGCCTAAATCAACCGCCAATTTTCTGCAGCGAACAGTGATGAACAGATCTTTCACTTGCTGTGGTAAATCGCCAAACCGGTCATCCATTTCAGTTTTCATAGCGGCAAGGTCTTCTTCTGTTTCACAATTATCCAATCTTTGATAAAGTGACAACCTCTCGCCGATACTTTCTACATATTCATCCGGAATTAAAATCTCCAGGTCTGTATCAATAGTACAATCTGCTACAAAATCATCCTGCCTGGCTATCTCATCTTTAAATAGTTCTTTGAATTCAGTTCTTTTTAATTCCCTGATTGCTTCATCCAGAATTTTTTGATAAGTCTCAAAACCAATATCGGCCATAAAGCCGCTTTGTTCTCCACCCAATAAGTTTCCTGCGCCCCTGATATCGAGATCTCTCATAGCTATCTGGAAGCCGCTTCCCAATTCACTGTGTTGCTCCAGTGTTTGTAATCTCTTTTTTGAATCATTAGGCAATGTGCTCATTGGCGGAGCCAGCAAATAACAGAATGCTTTCTTATTACTTCTTCCAACCCGACCCCGTAACTGGTGCAAATCACTTAATCCAAATTGATGGGCATTATTAACGATAATAGTATTTACGTTGGGAATATCTACGCCACTTTCTACAATATTGGTACATATCAGCACATCATATCGCCGGTCAATAAAATTTAAAATTCTTTCTTCCAATTCATGGCCTTCCATTTGTCCGTGGGCATAGCCAATACTCAAATCAGGGCATAATGCTTGTATGATTGCAGCCATTTCAGCTAAACCGGCAATACGATTGTAAATAAAGAAAACCTGTCCACCTCTTTCTGTTTCAAAATAAATAGCTTCCCGGATAAAATCTTCGTTATACACCTGGACTTCCGTTTGAATGGGTTGACGGTTGGGTGGAGGAGTATTCATGATACTCAGATCCCTTGCACCCATCAGGGAAAATTGGAGTGTTCTTGGAATCGGTGTTGCCGTTAATGTTAAACAATCAACTGCGGTACGAAGTGTTTTAATTTTCTCTTTATGACCTACTCCAAATTTTTGTTCTTCATCTACTACCAGCAATCCAAGGTCTTTAAATTTCACCTCTTTACCAAGTAACCCATGTGTGCCGATTATAATATCAACTTTACCTTCTTCTAATTTCTTCAATGTTTCTTTTTTCTCCTTTGCAGATTTAAAACGGTTGATATAATCAACCGTAACAGGAAAATCTTTTAACCGTTCGGTAAAAGTTTGATAATGCTGAAAGGCAAGAATTGTCGTCGGCACTAATACTGCTGCCTGTTTACCATCTAAACAAGTCTTAAAGGCAGCCCTTATCGCTACTTCTGTTTTACCAAACCCTACATCCCCACATACTAACCTGTCCATGGGTGATGGAGACTCCATATCTTTTTTTACATCTGCAGTTGCCTTGCTCTGATCCGGAGTATCTTCATAAATAAAAGATGCTTCCAGTTCAGTTTGCATGTAATTATCCGGCGTATGCTGAAAACCCTGCTGTGTTTTTCTTTTGGCGTAAAGCTTTATCAGGTCGAAAGCAATTTCTTTGACCTTTGTTTTTGTTTTTTCTTTTAATTTATTCCATACATCGCTGCCGAGCTTATTCACTTTGGGTACACTGCCCTCTTTACCGGTGAATTTGGCAATTTTATGCAGGCTATTAATATTAACATATAATATATCCGTGTCTTTATAAATAAGCCGCACGGCTTCCTGCAGTCTTCCATTTACTTCCAACTTTTGCAGACCGCTAAAAATACCAACGCCATGGTCAATATGCGTTACAAAATCTCCTGGTTGCAATTCACGGAGTGTTCGCAGGGTTATCGCCTTGTTCTTGTTATAGGCTTGCTTTACTTTATACTTATGATATCGCTGAAAAACCTGGTGGTCAGTGTAACAAACAATTTTTTGATCTACATCAATAAACCCTTCGTGAATGGAAGTGGTAATGGGATTAAAAACAACTCCTGCTTTTAAATCATCAAAGATGCTTTGCAGTCTTTCTAATTGTTTTGGATTTTCTGCAAAAATGTATAATTGAAATTGTTGTACTTCCCAGCTTTTCAAATCTCTGATCAGCAAATCAAACTGGCGGTTGAATGCAGGTTGCTCTTTTGTATGAAATTCAATTTCGAAATCAGCTAAATGAAATTGGTATCCAAATTCAACCAAATGTTTTTTGAATAATTCATTTTTCAAATTATCAGGGTTGATAAAATCATCTCCTGTAACATTTTTCTTAACTAATTTATCGTCCTGCTCATCCTGTTCTTTACGCCTGGCCGCTTGCTTACCTGCTGTAGTAGTGTCAGCCAGGAAGGACGTTTTTACTTCCTCCTGGAATCTCAAAAATGCCTGTAAATCTTCTTCGCTGTCTGTCAATCGTTCTTTGCATAACTCATAATCATGAATCCATACGACCGTATTACCGGGTAAAAAATCAAA
Source organism: Chitinophagaceae bacterium (assembly GCA_046596865.1). Classification (GTDB taxonomy): domain Bacteria; phylum Bacteroidota; class Bacteroidia; order Chitinophagales; family Chitinophagaceae; genus JJ008. The sequence continues at coordinate 832 of JBKJLR010000103.1, read as the reverse complement.
TAAAGAAATCCGGTCTTCGCTTGTAAACTGTGTGTCAACATTTGGGATTATGGTAACCTGCAATAGCTTTCTTTCACTCAGTTGTGTTTCAGGGTCAACGATACGGATAGAATCTACATCGTTACCGTATAATTCAATCCTATAAGGTTTTTCATTTCCAAAGGAATAAATATCAAGGATGCCTCCTCTTATGGCAAACTGGCCGGGTTCATAAACAAAGTCAGTTCTTTCAAAACCATAACCGGCCAGTTTCAGTAATAATTCTTCTACATTCAGACTATCGCCTGATTTAATATGAATAATGTTAGAAGAAAGGGTGTACGGCAATACTACTTTTTCAAACAAGGCTTCGGGGTAAGAAACCAATACTTTTTTATTTCCCCCGGAAGCAATCTTTGTCAATGCCTCTGTTCTTAACATAACATGAGAAGAATTCAGGAGTTGATAATTTTTCCTGTTTTTAAAAGACGAAGGGAAATAAAAAACATCCAACGCTCCGGTAAGATTCTCCAATGTGTTATGAAAATAAGCAGCCTCTTCAGCATCGTTAAGAATAACGAGGTGATTAAGTTGCGAGCAGGATGGATGGAGAAAAGTAGCCGCTACTACAAACTGGGATGAACTTCCCTGTAAATTTTTACAATAGATTTTTTGCGGTAGGGCATATGAAAGTCTGTCCGCCAATTGAAAAAGGCGGGGGGTATCCTGGTACTGATGCAGCAAATCTTTTACACCCATGAGAAGTGTAAAGATAACCGATCCTTGCGATAAAATAAATGCATAACAATCTGCTAATACAAAAGGGAATTATTATTTGATAAATTGCTTAACA
>JBKJLR010000327.1:0-5290 GCA_046596865.1 Chitinophagaceae bacterium | reverse complement strand
GGATCTGATACTTAATATTATTTGCATTGCCGGACTTGCAGCTGTTGGAGAAGAGTTATTATTCCGTGGTATTGCCCAACGACTGCTGGTTAAATTATTTAAAAGCCCATGGGCAGGCATTATCATTTCAGCGTTTCTTTTTTCTGCCATGCACATACAATTTTATGGGTTTCTTCCCCGGTTTGTATTAGGGATTTTGCTCGGAGTTATCTATTGGTACAGTGGCAGTTTATGGACTGCTATTCTTGCACACTTTGTATATGATGCTTTCCTGATTATACTGGTTTATTTCAATCCGGCATCACTGAATGATGAAAATGCGCTGAACCTGTCCAATTTTGCATTGACGGCAGCTATCAGTTTTTCATTAGTAACACTATTGGTAGTATGGATGAAAAAGAAATCAATCGTGACTTACAAGGCAGTGTATGCAGATGATGCGATACCAGTAAAAGACCATCCCTTCTAATATTTATTTATTATGGCGTTCAACCGGCAGATATTTAAGACCAGGGCATTAACAGCCATCATCTTTGCTGCGGTGATGCTGGTGGGTTTGTTATGGAATCACTGGAGTTTTCTTATTTTATTTTCTATTATACATTTTGGTTGCTGGTGGGAGTATTTAAAGCTAACAGAAAAAATACACCATACTTCATTTCATCCATATACTAAACTCGGGTTGATGGTAATGGGATATGGATTGATGCTCTGGTTTTGCGGTCCTGCTTATCATATTAATGGCTATGGGCTAAAAGAAAATATTTCTTTACCAGTGTCAGCAGCAGGGTTTGCTTTGTTGTTGTTTGGTATTTTTCAGAAAAATGCAATTCAATTGAAAGCATTTGGAATGGCGGTTTTGGGATTGATTTATATTTCGTTGTCCTGGGGTTTGATGATGGATTTGTATAATGGGGTTGATATTCATTTATTTGACACTTTTATTGTAATACCAGGCAACTTTATACCTTTAATTATTATTTCCAGTATCTGGATTAATGATACAATGGCATATATAGTTGGTTCTTTAATAGGTAAAACACCGTTATCGAAAATTTCACCTAAAAAGACATGGGAGGGAACCGTTGGTGGAATAATTCTTTCAGTACTTGTTATGGCTTTTTTGTTTCCAAGATTATTTTATTACATTAATGATAAAGGCATTTCTATTATTGTTGGTACAATTGCGATGATAGCAGCTATCACCGGCACTTTCGGCGACTTACTCGAATCCAAACTAAAACGAATGGCCGGTGTAAAAGACAGCGGCTCACTTATGCCCGGTCACGGTGGCTTTTTAGACCGCTTTGATTCGTTGTTGCTCGCTACGCCATTCGTATGGTTGTATGTTTGTTTTTTCATGAAGTGATTTCCCATTCGCTATTGACTATTCACCATTCACTATATTTGCTGCATGACCATCCACAAAGAAGGCTATAAAACCATTGCTATTGGAACCATTCTCTTTGGTGTTATTAATCTTCTTTCCTTTTATTTTTTGAGTTCTTCAGTTCCGGTTATTAGCTGGATCATTTTTATCGGCACACTCGGTCTCTTATTTTTTATTATTTCCTTTTTTCGCATTCCCAAAAGAGTATTAACGATTCAGGACAATGCCATCATTGCCCCGGCAGATGGTAAAGTGGTGGTGATAGAAGAAGTGCAGGCAGATGAATATTTTACTGACCGACGCATACAGGTTTCCATTTTTATGAGTCCGCTGAATGTGCATGTAAACCGTAATCCCGTAAGTGGCGAAGTGGCGTACAGCCAATACCACAAAGGAAAATATTTAGTAGCCTGGCACCCGAAATCATCTACAGAGAATGAAAGACATTCTGTTGTGTATCGGACAGACGGAAAGGAAATATTAGTAAAACAAATTGCGGGTGCCGTAGCCAAAAGAATTGTCAATTACCTGCAGCCCGGTCAGCAGGTACAGCAAACAGCTGAAATGGGATTTATTAAATTCGGATCGAGGGTTGACTTACTTCTTCCGCTTGATGCCAAAATATTGGTGAAGATTGGTGATAAGCCACAGGGTGGAGTGACGGTAGTGGCGACATGGTAGAAAAATCTTTCCCCCAGTAAGGCACTCAGGTTATTAAATCTTTCCATCTTATATCGTTCTCAAAGAAATATATTTTCCAATTCCTTCAATGAATAAACAGTAAAGGTTGGTAGCTTATCGTTTACCAAAATAGGTTCTTTGGTAAGATGATTTACATGCACCGGATCAATACCTGCATTAAGAGCTCCTAAAATATCTACTTCAATGGTATCCCCGATCATGATGCTTTCTTCAGGCCTGGCACCCGTTTTTTTAAAGGCATAATCAAAGATTTCTTTATGCGGCTTCAGGCTGTTACTGCCTTCTGAAGTTATTACTTCAATAAAATATTTATCCAGCCCTGAATATTTTAGCTTGCTGTGCTGTGTTTTTTCGAAACCGTTTGTAATTAAGTGAAGCTGGTATTTTTTTGCCGCAAGGTAATCAAGGATTTCAAAAGTATAAGGGAAAAGTATTTTCCGTGTGGGTAATAAATCTAAAAAATCAATACCCATTTCCCTGGCCAGTGGTTCGTCAGCAATTTTGAAATCAAGCAAAGTCAGCCACATTCTTTTCCAACGCAATTCATCTACTTTTATATACCCGTTGCGGTAGCGATCCCAGAGTTTGTGATTATGAACTATATAGTTTTTATGAAACAAATCATAATCAGTAACTCCCTTTGATTCAAGCTGGTGGGAATGATAGAGATCTTGCAGCGTCTGGCGGCTGTTAGCTTCAAAATCCCAGATGGTGTGGTCCAGGTCGAAAAATAGATGTTTATACTTCGCCCCACCCCCTGGAAGGGAATTAATTTCTTTTTTCATAGATAAGGTTGCAAATTACAGAACAATTTTTAGTTATGGGATCTAATAGTTCTCCTTTAGAGCCGGTGCGTCTGAATGTAGTTATTACGGGAGCTTCAAAAGGAATTGGAAAAGCTATCGCAGAGATATTTGCTGCCAACGGGCATAATTTATATTTATGTTCAAGAGGCGAAGTGGCATTGTATAAAACGGTAGAAGAGTTAATGACAAGGTATCCTGATGTTACGGTTAAGGCAAAACCTTTTGACCTGAGTAAAAAAGGAGACGCTATTGCATTTGGAAACTGGTGTTTGTCTTTTGTCACCCCTGACATTTTAATAAATAATGCGGGTCTGTTTGAGCCAGGTAGTGTAAACAATGAACCTGACGGACTTATTGAAAGCCAGATAGCGACCAATGTTTATAGTGCTTATCATGTAACAAGAACGGTATTACCTAAAATGATAGAACGTAAGGCTGGTCATATTTTCAATATGTGTTCCATTGCTTCCCTTCATGCATATGCAAACGGCGGAGCATATAGCATCAGCAAATTTGCCATGTATGGTTTCAGCAAAAACCTGCGGGAAGAAATGAAGCCACATGGAATAAAAGTTACTTCTATTCATCCCGGAGCAGTAATGAGTGATTCATGGGGCAATTACGATAACTCAACCAGGCGCATTATGGAGGCGGAAGATATTGCTAAACTGGTTTATGCCGCTTCACAGCTATCTCCCCAGGCCTGCGTAGAGGATATTATCATCAGGCCACAATTGGGCGATTTATAACTTCTCTTGCACATGATCCCGAAACCCTCCATGGGTTTCATAGGTTGTTTGAATTTTATCCGTCCCGAAAACCCCTGGAGAGTCAAAATACACTTTTGATAAATTTTAAACTCTTCTTCTCGAATACCGTTATATTTTAGTACGGTTATTCATGAAGAAAACAGCTGTCATATTTACTTTTTTACTGTGGATTGCATTGGTGCAGGCGCAGGTTAGTTTTAAAACCCTCGTACCGCAACAGCCTGTTGTTTCTGGTGAGTCATTCCAGGTGCAGTATATTATTGAAGACGGTGAAAAGGCGTTGAATGTGAGGCCACCATTATTTAGCAATTTCAGGTTTGTGGCAGGGCCAAATGTTTACAACGGCTCTGTTGCAGGCAGAACTGGTCCAAAGCCGCTACAAAATTCAGTTTATACACTGGCTGCAGACAGACCGGGCAGGTTCATAATTTCTGGAGCAACTGTAATGATAAATGGAAAAATAATCCGCAGTAACGATGCATTGGTGGAAGTAATTACTAAAGAAGAAGCGGTTAACAGGTTTAATAAAGCAAATGGGATCAGTAATTCAGATTATTTTTTACGACCTGGAGAAAACGGGTACGACAAAATAAAGCAAAACCTTTTTGTCAGATTGATAGTGGATAAAAGAATATGTTATGTAGGTGAAGCGGTGCTGGCCACTTTCAAATTATACTCAAGGCTGGAGTCGAAATCAGATATTGTAAAAAACCCTGGTTTTTACGGCTTCACTGTATTTGATATGGTGAACCTTGCCGATAAACAAGTGGCCCTGGAAAAAGTACAGGGTAAAACATTTGACGTACATACAATCCGCAAAGTACAGTTGTATCCTTTGCAGGCCGGGGAATTTACGGTGGATGCTATGGAAGTAAAAAATAAAGTGGAATTTTCCCGCAGTGCGGTAAATAAGAAAACTGAACAGGAAATCCTGGAAGGGGTTTTGCGAACTAATGATAATGAAACCAAGGCCGATGGGACAGATGTCTATGAGACGGACATCAGTACCGAACCTGTTACTATCCATGTAAAGCAGGTGCCGGATAAAAACCGGCCCCTGGGATTTGATGGAGCTACCGGTCGCTTTAGTGTTTCTGCTGCGTTGATAACAAACAACCTGTCTAAAAATGAAGAAGGCCTGCTGGAAATAATTATCATGGGCAAAGGGAATTTTATACAGATCAGTGCCCCTTCTGTTCACTGGCCCGCAGGTATCGAATCTTTTGAACAAACCGTAAAGGATAGTCTGGGTAAAACAACAATCCCTTTAACAGGCAGCCGTACATTCCGTTACCCCTTTGTTTGTGCTGCTCCGGGAAAATATCAATTACCTCCTGTAAATATTTCTTTTTTTGATCCGGACATTAATACTTTTAAAACCATTACAACAGGAGCGATTGATGTGCAGGTGAGTAATGAAGAAAAAAAGAAACCGGTGTTGGCAGAACCTAAAACTTCTATTGCAGAACAAAGTGAAAAGGCTGCCCGCATAGCAGGTGGTCTTGTTGTATTACTGGTACTGCTCATTTTGTTGTATTGGATATTCAGAAAAAAAGAACCGGCTCCTTTACAATTGGTTCAGCAAGAACAGCCTTTGCCTTCGGTAGAAAGTTTACTCGAAC
>JBKJLR010000178.1:0-10435 GCA_046596865.1 Chitinophagaceae bacterium | reverse complement strand
TTGGTACATACTGCAGAAATTTCTTATCACTTTTATTTTTTGCCTGCTTATGTTTACGGTAATTGCCGTGGCAGTTGATAGTAGTGAGAAGATGGATGATTTTGTAAAGGCAGATATGGGTTTTCGCCAGGCAATCAATCAATATTACCTCGGTTTTGTCCCGTACATATGGAGCTTGTTGTTTCCCTTGTTTGTATTTATTGCTGTTATTTTTTTTACCAGCCGGATGGCTGTCCGCTCTGAAATTATAGCTATCCTGGCAAGCGGCACCAGTTACAATCGGTTTTTACGGGCCTATCTTATCGGCGGTTTATTACTGGCTTCCATACTATGGTTTGGCAGCCGTTATTGGATACCAAAAGCAAACGCCATTCGCAGCAATTTTCAAAGCAAGTATGTTGATAGAAATGATCCGACTAAGAATCCAACGTATGGTAGTTGCCTAAGTTGTTTTTATCTCCGTATTGACAGCAATACGTTTATTGGTATCAGGGATTTTGACACCATATCTAAAACAGCCAGGGGATTTTTCCTGGAACGGATAAAAGATAATAAGGTAATTTATAACCTCCGTGCAGAAACGATGCGATGGGATACCGCCACCAGCAAATGGCAATTGTCCAATGCTGCGGAAAGATTTATTGATAGCATGGGTGAGAGGCTGACTCAACATACCCAGTTTACCCTTACTCTTAAGCTTAAGCCAACTGAATTGCGGAAAGACCTTTATCTGAAAGATAAACTGACGACACCAGAGCTGATTGCTTTTATTAAACAGGAAGAAGGGAGAGGTACCGAAGGATTGAATACACTGAAAGTAGAACGATACCGCCGCACTGCAACACCAGCAGCTGTTTTACTTTTAACGATGATCGGTGCCGTCATTGCGAGCCGGAGAAGCCGGGGTGGAAGTGGTATGCACATGGCTCTCGGTATCACTATTGCTGCTATGTTCATTTTGTCTGACAGATTCTCTACAGTATTTGCCACCAAGGGAAATTTTCCTCCCTTACTTGCAGCATGGATGCCCAATATTGTTTTTGCAGGAATAGCTTTTTGGCTTTACCGAAAGACTCCCAAGTAGGCTGTTGTTGTTCCTGATTAATCCCCATTTTCTTTACTAACTTCTGATTTAATAGATAAATTTTTTATGGCAGGGGGGTTTTGCGTAATTTTAAGCGTTCAAATTTTTGTTCAACCCTCCTGCAAAATAAGGCCTCATGGGAATAATTAAAGACCGGTTTAAATCTAAAGCTGACAAGGTATCTATAGAAATAAAAGACCTGCTGAAAGAGCATGGAAATAAAGTAATTGGCGAAGTGCAGCTCTCACAAATTTACCAGGGCATGCGGGGCATAACGGGACTGGTGACAGAAACTTCATTGCTTGATGCGCAGGAAGGCATTCGTTTTCGTGGATATTCCATTCCTGAACTAAGGGAAAAATTAGCGAAAGCCCCTGGTGGCTCCGAGCCGTTGCCGGAAGCTTTGTTTTACCTCATGTTGGTAGGAGAGTTACCTGAAGAAGAAGATGCCCATCATATCAGCTCGGTATGGCAGCGGCGCAGTCATGTACCCAATCATGTATTTGCTACCATCGAAGCATTGCCGGTGAACACCCACCCGATGACACAATTTGTTGTAGGTGTAATGGCATTACAAACAGAAAGCCAGTTTGCTAAAAAGTATGCCGCCGGGATGAATAAAAAAGATTATTGGGAAGCCATGTTTGATGATTCCATGGACCTGATAGCAAGGCTACCCAGAGTAGCAGCTTATATCTATCGGAGAAAATATAAAAATGGCGATCATATACAGCCCAATGGGTTGCTGGACTGGGCCGGAAATTTTGCCCACATGATGGGCTATGAAGATGAAAGCTTTAAAGAATTAATGCGGTTATACATGACCATTCATGCCGACCATGAAGGAGGCAATGTGTCTGCACATACCACTCACCTGGTTGGTTCAGCACTAAGTGATCCCTATTTAAGTTATGCTTCCGGAATGAATGGATTAGCTGGACCCTTACATGGATTAGCCAACCAGGAAGTGATCAAGTGGATATTTGAAATGCGGGAAGAATTAAAAACAGAATCCCCAACGAGGGAACAAATTGCGGAATATGTAAAGAAAACATTGAATGAAGGAAAAGTAGTACCCGGCTATGGTCATGCAGTGCTCCGCAAAACAGATCCACGATTTGAAGCACAAATGGAGTTTGGAAAAAAACATATGCCCAACGATCCGCTGGTGAATACGGTGTGGGATATCTATGAAACAGTACCCCCGATCTTACAATCATTAGGAAAAATAAAAAACCCCTGGCCAAACGTGGATGCACACAGCGGTGCTTTATTGGTTCATTATGGCATGGTAGAGTATGAATACTATACGGTCTTATTTGCCGTGAGTCGTGCTTTGGGTGTATTAGCAAGTCTTTGTTGGGACAGGGCTTTAAACTTCCCGTTGGAAAGACCAAAATCTGTAACTACTGACCTGGTGAAATTGTGGCTGGATGGGAAAGATAATATTTGGGGAGAATAGTGATAAGATTATAAGTAATGAAAACTCCTGCATTTGCGGGAGTTTTTTTTAAAAAGATAAAACATGTTTCATGATTTAATTTAATATATGATAGGCTATTATAAGAAAAAATATAGTCAAGTGGATTAATTTTAGGCTAAATCCCCTCATTTGGCTGCACTTACAGGAGTATTATAGCATTAAATTCTGTGGATGTGTTAATTATGGCATCCCAGTTGCTATACGCTAAGTAAGGAACCCCTTTTCTCCATATTCATTATAAAAACGTAGAGATGAAAAAAAACTATTTCATTATCAGCTTTCTATCATTGGGATTACTATTTTTTAATTCCTGCGCCAGAAATCCGGTCACCGGCAAAAAACAGGTAGTGCTGATGTCTGAAGCCCAGGAAATTGCTATGGGAAAAGAAGCAGATCCCCAGATAATAGCACAATTCGGTTTATATGAAGACCAGTCCATGCAAGATTTTATCAATGCAAAAGGAAAAGAAATGGCGGCAATCTCTCATCGACCCAAACTTGATTATGGATTCAGGGTATTGAATTCAGAAGTAGTGAATGCCTTTGCTGTGCCCGGGGGATATGTATACTTTACCCGGGGCATATTGGCCCATTTCAATAGCGAAGCTGATTTTGCAGGAGTGCTTGGTCATGAATTAGGACATATTACACACCGTCATGGTGTTGCCCAGCAACGTAATGCAATTTTGGGTCAACTGGGAATTATTGCCGGTATCATTATAGCTCCCCGACTGGCGCAATTTGCTGAAGCGGCTTCAACAGGGCTTCAGTTATTATTTTTAAAATATAGCCGGGATGCTGAGCGGGAAGCCGATGAACTTGGCGTAGAATACTCTTCTAGAATCGGATATGATGCAAGGGAGATGGCAAAATTCTTTCTTACACTGGAAAGAAAATCAGCCGGAACTGCTTCCGCCGAATTACCTGAATTTTTATCTACCCATCCCAATCCGGGTGATCGTAATACAACAGTCGCAAAATTAGCCGCTGAATGGAAACAGAAACTTAATCTTACCAATCCCCAGGTGAACAGGAACATATACCTGAAAAAGATCGAGGGGTTAGTTTATGGCGAGGATCCAAAAGAAGGTTACCTGGAAAACAATGTTTTTTATCACCCGGTACTTAAATTCCAGTTTCCTGCGCCATACAATTGGAGCTACCAGAATACTCCCCAACAAGTTCAATTTGCACCAAAAGATGGTAAGGCCTTGTTGATGCTGATGCTGGCACCCGGCAATTCATTGCAGGAAGCGGCCAATACTATTGTACAGAAATATAAACTGCAAACAGTAGAATCCAGGAATATCACCGTGAATGGTTTACAGGCTATATACCTGATCGCAGATCAGCAACCCCAGGAACAAAACCAACCGGCACTAAGAACTATGTCTTATATCATTCAATACAATAACATCATCTATCACCTGATTGGGGTATCTACAATAAACGAGTTTAATAATTACGGAAATAGTTTTAGTACTGTCATGGAAGGGTTCCGTCCACTAACTGATTTATCCAAGATCAATAAAAAACCAGAACGGGTCCGCATCAAAACAGTTAATACAAGTACAACGTTATCACAGGTGTTTCGTAATAATAATGTTCCTGAAAAGAGGTACGAGGAATTTGCTATTTTAAACGGGATGAAACTGACTGATAATGTTGCAGCAGGAACTATGGTAAAAATTATTTCAGAGTAGTACAAGAATAAAAGAGGCTGTCTTAATTTTTTTCAGACAACCTCTTTTATTTGATTTTTTTTTAATACTTATTTTTATCAGGCTGCTGGAATTTCTATAATAAAGGTAGAGCCTTTATCCTTTCCCACACTATGTGCAGACACATTGCCCTGGTGCGCCTCTACCAATGTTTTTACAATAGAGAGACCTAATCCGGTAGTAGTTTCTCCACCGGTAGGTTTTGAACTCAATCGTGTAAATCGCTGAAAGAGATTTTTTTTATCTTCTTCTGTAAAACCAAGTCCCTCGTCAGCTACTTCCAGTATAGCTTTTTTATTATCCTGTTTAATAGTTAACGTAATTTCTTTATTTCTGGGAGAATACTTAATGGCATTGCTAAGTAAATTATCCACCAATTCAGCTAGCTTAATTTCATCGGCATTGACATAAGGGGTATTTAAAATATTGAGATGGATCTTTTGATTTTTTTTACTTGCTAAAACCTGGTTGATATCTACCACTCGTTGAACTAAAGATGCAAAATCCAGATTAACCAATTGTAGTTTGACATGGCTGGCTTCCGACTCAGCCGATTCCAGCAGATCATTAATGATATGTGTCATTTTTAAAGCAGCCTTATTTATGTTTTTACACATTTCTTCAACAGCTGTAGGGTCGGATTTTTCCTCCACGATCAAATCCGCCCATAAAGGGATTACAGTCAAAGGGTTTTTCAAATCATGCGCAGCTATATTTAGTAATTGATTTTGTTGATAAATGGCTGTTCTTGCTGCCAATCGCAACTCGATCTGATCAATAAGGATATCAGCGAGATCCTGTAAAGTTTCTTTTTGCTTCTTAGTAAGTTGCCGGGGAATTTTATCCAGTATGCATAAAGTGCCTAAATTAAATCCTCCCTTTACTTTAAGAGGACTTGCTGCATAAAATCGTAAACCAAATTGACCGGCAACTAAGGGATTAGCCAAAGTACGGGGATCTTTTTTGGCATCCTCTACCAAATAAATATCATCTGATAATATAGCAGAAGAACACAGACCCGGATCCCTGGTTATTTCGGATACATCTAATCCATAACGGGATTTGAACCATATCCTGTCCGTATCAACTAATGTAACAATAGCAATAGGGACATCAAGAAGTTTGGCAGCTAATTTAGTAATTCTATCAAAGCTTCCATCTGGTGGAGTATCCAGAATATCATACTTTTTCAAAGTCTTTATTCTTTCCGCTTCTCTTTCTAAAAGTTGGTTTTCCTGCTTCATTTTTCTTTAGATGATTTCCTTATATTCCAAAAATACGGCCAACAATTAAATAGTTGAACTGCGGGAAATTTTTAAAAAATTAAATGCTTGATTTTCAATTGCGCTAACTGGCTTCTATTAATTTTTTAACTGCCTGCAAATTACTGCTTAATTCAGGGTGTGCAAAAAATGGGGTGGTGTAGCGAAGAGAAATAAAACGATACCCTGAATTGATTCATTACGGCTTCCAGAATGTAGTGATCAATCCCCCGGAGATTACCAATAGGCCGCCTACTATAACAGGTAATGTGGGCAGTGTACGGAAGGCTATAAAATTACCAATTTGCCAGACAACGAATAGGGTGGCAATATATAGTCCCACTACTTTGCCAAATTCAACGGGTGCAAGGTTCAGACTGTATCCGTAACCAAATAATAAGATTGCCCCCAACAGCATAAGCCCTAACCGGGCTATACCCGTATGCTTGTTCATTGATATTCTTATTATCGCATCCCCGCTAACTTCTAAAGTAGTGGCAATTATCAGGAAAACAACAGGATGCAGATTCTGAAGTAATTTTATCATAAATGGATTAAATATTTGATTCAGGATATGTTTTATTTATAAACATTAAATCAGCGATAAAGATAGAACAGCCAGAGCAGTTAAGCGCAACCGGGAATCGTTGCGAGAGCAAAGTATAAAATCCTTGTGTTTGAAAAAAACAGTAAAAATTAACCCAAAGAACGGTGTGCCCGGTGTAAAATGAATTTCAGAAACCGGAGCTGGTTCGTTTTGCAATCGACTTTCTGTATCAAACTCTGTTTCTTCCCAGGGTGTGTTCATTGACTTCGCCCAGTATGAAGCTGTGTTTGGGTTCGATTGTAGTACTATAGTTGGGCAACAAAAAACCGGACAATATTTAATTATTGTCCGGTAAAGTGGAGGTTACCGGAGTCGAACCGGTGACCTTTTGCATGCCATGCAAACGCTCTAGCCAGCTGAGCTAAACCCCCTTTTGCGGGCAGCAAAAATAGGGGATTCAAAGGTTCCTGCAAACTCATGCCAAGCTTCTTGTAAATGATTTTCTCTGTAAACATTTTCAAATGAAAACTGTTACAAGGAGATTATAACTTTGCCAATATGGGAGTCTGGAAACAAATATCTGAATACCTCTACCTGAAAAAAAAAGACCCTGACCGTCCAAAAGACAAATGGATCGGTTATATGCATGGGATCAATCGTATCAGCATTTTTGTATTCCTGCTATGCCTGATCATCCTGGCTATTAAGTTGCTGCGGTGAGAAATCCGCTGATGGATGCTGCGGCTTTAGCAGAAGCATTCCCACCTTTACTTAGTATTTGTTTTAAGGCTGTGTAATCTTTTTGCAGTTTTTCCTTTCTGTTTTCGTTGTTTAGTAGTTCGTCCAATTCTTGTTTCAGGTTTTCAACAGTCAGGTTATTTTGTATTAATTCTTTCACCACTAATTTATCCATGATGAGATTGACGAGTGAAATATATTTGACTTTCACCAACCGGCTGCCGATCTGGTAACTAAGCCAGGAGCCTTTATAACAAACTACTTCGGGTACACCGAATAAAGCTGTTTCTAAAGTGGCAGTTCCGGATGTTACTAAAGCAGCTTTGGACTGCATTAGCAGATCGTACGTTTTATTGGTTACATAAGAAACATTCGAATACAATTTCAACAATTCATCATAAAAGCTATCCTCCAATCCCGGGGCTTTGGCAACAATGAACTGGTAACCCGGAAATGATTTGCTAACTTCCAGCATCACCGGAAGTTTTTTCAATATCTCCTGTTTGCGGCTGCCGGGTAACAGGGCGACTACAGGACTGTCAGAAAATTTTGGACTCCTGGCTGCGGATTCGCAACTCCTGATAACTTCCACCAGCGGATGCCCGACATATTCTACTTCCCAGTGCCACTTTTTTTTATAATACTCTTTTTCAAAAGGAAGAATGACCAGCATTTTATCAATGCACTGTTTCATCCTTTTCACCCGGTTCTCTTTCCAGGCCCACACTTGAGGGGAGATATAATAAACGACTTTCAATCCCTGTTGCTTCGCCCATTTGGCAATGCGCAGATTGAACCCGGGATAATCCACCAGGATAACTGCATCTGGTTTATATTGAACAATATCTTGTTTGCAAAATTTCAGGTTGCGAAAGATGGTTGGAAGATTCATCAGCACCTCTGCAAAACCCATAAAGGCAAGTTCCCGGTAATGCTTTACCAATTCTCCGCCGGCTTCCTTCATTTTATCTCCACCCCAGCAACGGAAAGTTGCAAAGGTATCCTGTTGTTTTAATTCTTTCATGAGATTGCCACCATGCAAATCACCTGAGGCTTCACCAGCTATAATATAGTATTTCATGCTAAGCAGCTGATAAGGAGTGGAGAGCAGGGTATTCCAAAACGCTCAGAAGAATTACCGGACGTACCCCGCCTGAGGCGGAACGACGCAACGAAAGCTGATAGTAATGTTGCAGGGGTCATCATTTGTATCGGCTTAGTTATTAAAAAGTTTTAGCATTAAAATGCCGATGCCGTAAAAAAGAGTAATAATAAAAATTCCTTTAAAGGTTTGAACCTTGTCAAAGTGAACATATATTGCAAAGAGGAGTGCATTGGCCAATAGAGAAAAAGTGCCGACGTTTGTTATCACTTTATTATCATGCATAAAGTAATCCAGGAATTCTTTAAAATTAAACGAAGGGAATTTGATAAAATAAACGATCACCAATCCAATCATTGGGCCGATAAGACCTAGTATCAACCCAAGCCGGAGATTATCTTTTGTTAATATCATTGAATGTCCTGGTTTTTATTTTAGGGATTTGCAACAATTTTTATGGGGTCATTTCCAGAGTTTTTCCAATTTGGCTTTTAAAACGTAATTGGTCAAATCAAATTGTACCGGCACCACACTTACAAAATTATTGGCCAATGCCCATACATCCGTATCCTTTCCCTTATCAAAATTGACAAACTCGCCGGTAAGCCAGTAATAATGACGGCCATGAGGGTCGTTGCGTTCAATAAAGTCTTCTTCGTATTTGGCATATGCCTGTTTGCATATTTTAAATCCTTTCAGCAGCTCTGGCGCTACCGCCGGTATATTTACATTGAGTACAGTATGTTTATCCAGTTTGGTGCTCAGCATTTTTTCTACAATCAGGCGGACGTATTTCCTTGCCCCGGTAAAGTCTGCATCAATGCGATAGTCCATTAAAGAAAAACCCACGGAAGGAATACTTTCAATAGCAGCTTCTACAGCGGCAGACATGGTACCAGAATAAATTACATTGATACTATGATTGGCGCCGTGATTGATGCCACTCAGGCAAATATCCGGTTTGCGATGCAGCACTTTATCTACGGCCAGCTTTACACAATCAACTGGTGTGCCCGTGCAGGACCAGGTCTCTACATTATCTATTGAATGAATTTTATGCAATCTTAATGGCTGTCCAATGGTGATAGCATGACCCATTCCCGATTGGGGTTTATCGGGAGCCACCACTACTATCTTGCCTAAATCTTTTACTGCTTCCACCAGGTTCAAAATGCCGGGTGCTGTAACGCCATCATCATTGGTGATAAGAATAACGGGCTTTTCTTTTTTTACAGATGCTTTGCTGATTTTTTTTACAGCTACCTTTTTTTTCTTAGGAGAAGGGAGAGATTTCTTTGCCATACACTACAAAAATGTTTGTTTTTTCCGGGTTGACCAAATAGGCATTGAAATTCTGCCTGGTGTAAACCAACTTGATTTTTTGATGTTCTATTTTCTTGAACTACCCTTTCCCTCTTTTTCCTCTGGGCGAAAAAAGTAATTGATAATCTCTTTCAAAAAAATTATAAAATGTCTAAATAAATTAGTATTTTGCAGCTAACTAAATTAGTTGTTATGGCAATCTCTAATCAAAATCTGAAATATCTCCGCAAACTCCGGGGCTGGACACAGGAAGAGTTCGCCAACAAACTCCGCATCAAACGTTCCCTCCTGGGAGCTTATGAAGAGGAACGGGCAGAACCAAGAATTGATGTCCTGGGAGTAGTGTGTGATATTTTTAAACTTACACTGGACGATATCCTCCGTAAAGATTTAAGTGACAATAAAAGTAATTACCTGGCTAAACGGCGTGCTATGAAATTAGCTTCCGGCAGACCTGATATCCCATTTGTACCGGTAAAAGCAGCGGCTGGTTACCTGGCAGGCTTTGCTGACCCAGAGTTTATTGATGAGTTAAATACATTCACTTTACCCATGTTATCCGGGGGTAATTACCGTGCTTTTGAAATTATTGGTGATTCTATGTTGCCAACACCAAGCGGCTCGGTAATAGTTGGAGAAAAAGTAGAAAACCTTGATGAAGTTAAAAACAATGTTGCCTGTATAGTCGTCTCCCGAAATGAAGGAGTGGTTTACAAAAGGGTGCAGAAAAACGGCCGGCAAAAGAACAAAGTGACCTTAATTAGTGATAACCCTTCTTTTCATCCTTACACCGTCAATGCAGAAGAGATACTGGAAATGTGGCAGGCACAAATGGTCATTTCAAGAGCTAATACGCAGCAAAGATGGGATATGGGGCAGCTTACAAATATTGTTTCTGACCTTCAGGAACAGGTTTCTTCTTTGAAAAAGAGGATGAATTAGATCGTTACCTGATTTTCCATTGTTTCTTTTGCGTTTTTTTGCTGCTTCCTTCCTGCCTTCAGTTCTGTTTTTTATATTTGCTGACTGCTAAAGTCAGACAATGACATTGAGAAAATTTATCTGCTTACCCTTGTTTTTGCTTTATGGTATTTCCCTCTTTTCCCAGGAAAGATCATTACAGGCTATTAAGATCACACAGGTGCCTAAAATTGATGGCAACCTGGATGATGCGG
>JBKJLR010000133.1:0-5523 GCA_046596865.1 Chitinophagaceae bacterium | reverse complement strand
CCATCATCATTTTGTCTTCTATCATTTTTTTGCCCTCCATCATTTTCTTATCCTCCATCATCTTTTTGTCCTCCATCATTTTTTTGTCCTCCATCATCTTTTTGTCCTCCATCATTTTTTTGTCCTCCATCATTTTCTTATCCTCCGCGGTTAACATTTTTACAATTTTCATTGGTGGTTTCATTGCAGTGTCCATTGCTGGTTTTTGTACCTGGGCAGAAAGAAAGGCTGAAGTAAAAAGCGAAATAGTAAAAAGGAAAAAATTTTTCATTTCTTTTGTTTTTGACCGATGCCTGAACGGAAGCATCAGCAGTTTAAAATTATTTGGTAACCCGTACTTTACTTCCAGGGTGTTTACCCGCTGTTTTGTTACATTAAAAATAACCTGTACTACAATTGAGATTTAGTCTGCAATCTGACATTGAACGAAAAGCAAACTATATTAACTTTTCATTTTGCTTTGAAAGGAACATACATATTAATATTTACAGCGAATTTAGTTTTAATACAGCCCAGTCTCCGTTCTCCATTGTTTGCCTTTTACAAATTAATAAGAAAAATAAAATCTATAGGGTTTTTATGCTTCGTTTGCAACGAAGCTTAGATCTCGTTACAAACGAGACCTTCAAACCTAGAACATTAAGAAAAAAAGATGAGCGATGAAGGTTATAAAATCCAAAACCAGGCAGCGATAATTTTATAACATTTGCGGTAGTCGAATAGGTAGATGTATTTACAAGAAAAGAGTATAGAGATATTTTATTGCAAAGTATCAGGTATTGCCAGGCTGAGAAGGGTTTTCCGCCCTGGCAGGTGCTCCCCAAAAAACACCCCGTGGTTAGAGTACTGAGTTTTAGAAGTGTCCCCACCAACCACATGAATCATAGACTCATTTAATTTTGCCTCAAAAATTACTTATCAGTGGTTGGTATAGAAAAACATCGTAAATTTTTAATTTCCCGGAATTATTACCATTGCAAAAAAAACTATATTTGAATACGTAAAATTATTTATATGAACCTTCAATTAAACGATTCCATGAGCTTCCCGGCCATGACGAAACTGTTGACAGAGAAACTTCCGAACTACAAAATTGAATTGAAGAAAAATCCAATTGCCAGGTTTGAATATGTCCAGGTGTACAAGTCAGCTTATGTAGGTGTATGGGTCAGGATATTCCCAAATAAACAAAGGGTAATGCTGGTGAAAACCATTCCTTCTACTATGGCCAGGGCTTTGCTGGGTGGTTTAATAGGGATGCTGATCGCTTCCGGAGCACAAACCAAGCTGCGTGATGAAGTAGCAGATGTATTAAAAAAAGAATTCAATACAACAGAGCAATCATAGCATATTCATTTTTAAATATGAAAGACTACGGAGTAATTATTGTATTAAATTTTAAACCAATAATTTAAATCATGGCAACGAATAACATCTCCGCTGCGGAGATACAGAATACCCTCACCATCAGCAGAACTTTTAACCTACCACTTGGTACAGTATGGAAAGCATGGTCTGATGCGGAGATGATGAAAAAATGGTGGGGCCCGGAAGAATATACTTGCCCCGATTGTAGCAATGACTTTAGAGTGGGTGGCAAATTTTTAGCTTCCATGCAGGGAAAAGATGGAAAAAAAATGTGGTCAACTGGTACTTACAAAGAGATTTTAGCAATGAAAAGGATTGTGAACACCGACAGCTTTTCTGATAGCGAAGGAAATATCGTTTCCGCTTCTAATTATGACATGCCAGGGGAATGGAATGATGAGCTATTGGTAACATTTGAATTTGAAGAAGAAAATGGCAAAACTAATTTGAAACTACAACACGAAGGACTTCCTGCTGAAATGATGGAAGATTGCAGGAAAGGCTGGCAATCATCACTCGATAAAATAGAAAAGAATTTCTGATAAATAGCCCGGTATAATTTTCTTCAGTCCAGTCTATTAAACTTAATAAACGATGTCTCACAGCCCAACATTTGTGTTGGGAGTACACTCGGCGTTAATAGGTAATGCAACTGCGAAGTACGACGAAGTCTATCCCTATATAAATTAGGGATCCCATAGCCCCAACACACAAAGCCATCTGACTCTCGTCTGAGAAAAATCTTCGATAAAGAATGAATTATGAAGTCATATAAGCTATATTTATTCGCCACAAATATTTAGAAAAGGGATTTAATTCTAAAACCAAAAAAAATGAAAAAATACTATTTGATAATTTTCCTTTCCCTAATAATCAGCTATGCATATGCCCAAGAAAAGAAAAAAGACTATACAGAAGCTTTTAAATTGGTAGAGGTATGGTTAGAGGCTCAAAAAGATTTTGACCGGATTCCCGGCTTAACTGCAATTGTAATTGATGATCAAAAAGTGCTTTGGTCAGGTGCCGTAGGTATGTCCAATGTTGAAAAAAATAATAAAGCAGATGCTTCCACCCTTTTTAGCATTTGTTCTATATCAAAACTTTTCACATCGGTAGCAATCATGAAACTATATGATGAAGGAAAACTTCGTTTGGATGACAGAGTAAGTGATTTACTCCCTGCTTATAAACTAGAACAAAAATATCCGCAAAGCGGGCCGGTTACCATCCGTTCATTATTAACACATTCTTCCGGACTTCCCAGAGAATCGGCTCATCCATATTGGACAGGACCCGACTTTCCATTTCCAACCAAAGAGCAAATTGATTCCAAATTAAGCGAACAGGAAACCCTTTATCCGGCCTCTACTTATTTTCAATACAGCAATCTTGGACTCACATTGTTAGGCGAAATAGTAGAAGCAATAACAAAAGTTTCCTATGATGAATATGTTCAGAAAAATATTCTAACCCCGCTGAGACTATCAGCTACCCGAACAGTAATGCCCGAAAAATTATATGGTAAAGAATTGGCGAATGGCTACAGCGCCATGACAAGAATTGGCAAACGGGAAAAAGTAAATTTTTTTACAGCAAACGGAATTGCACCAGCGGCTGGATTCACTTCAAACGTTTTTGATTTAGGAAGTTTTGCATCCTGGCAATTCCGATTAAGAGATTCAACAATTTCTGAAATTTTAAAACCCTCCACCCTTAAATTTATGCAGCAGGTACATTGGACGGATCCTAACTGGAAAACCACCTGGGGGCTTGGGTTTATTGTTTATAAAGGAGATAATGGCAGTACTTGGGCAGGTCATGGTGGAAGCTGTCCGGGATATCAGACAACCTTACAACTAGACCTTAAGAATAAAAGGGCTTATTCCGTAATGATTAATGCAAGTGGTACAGATCCTGATAAATATGCCGACGGAATTGATGCAATTTTAAATAAAGTGAAGGCTTCCGAAAAAGAAAATTCGTCAGCGCCAAAAAAAGATTTTAATGAGTATGCTGGCTATTACAACCGTATGCCATGGTGGAGTGAAGTATATATTTCTACATGGGGCGATAAACTAGTCCGGCTTTCTTTACCTTCTGATAAACCCGGAGAAGCAATGACTTTTTATAAACATATACAAGGTGATACATTCCGCAGAATCAGAGACGATGATGAATTAGGTGAGACCCTTGTTTTCGAAAGAGATAAGAATGGTAAGATTGAACAATATACAAGTCATGGAAATTATTCGAAAAAAATAATGAGATAAACAGTAATTCTGCCTTAACATTATTCCGCCTTTGAAGGTGTTCTTCAAAAGTAACACGTCGTAGTTGGTGTACTGATCCCGGCTGAGGCGGGACGTAATATCTCCATCATCCACATCAATTAAGTTTGTTAAAATCAGCCCCAAGTTTTGTAAATCCGCTCCAGCATATTATACAATTCTGAATGATTTACTTTTAATAAAGCTGGTTGCTCAAAAAAATACTCCGAAGTCACTGCAAAAAATTCCGTGTGACTTGTAGCTCCGTAGATGTCAATATCTGACCCATGGTTTTTCATTTGCCTTATTGTAGAATCCATGATATTTTTCCACTCTTTTACATATTTGCGTTCGAGAATTATTTCCG
Organism: Chitinophagaceae bacterium; assembly: GCA_046596865.1. Classification (GTDB taxonomy): domain Bacteria; phylum Bacteroidota; class Bacteroidia; order Chitinophagales; family Chitinophagaceae; genus JJ008. The sequence continues at coordinate 1,521 of JBKJLR010000133.1, read as the reverse complement.
GCACTCCATCCATTGTTCCATCCATTTTATCTATCAAATGCACAAACTCATGAATAGCGGTGTTGTGAGCATCATGGTTATTAATAAAGCCTTGCCGCAATTGCCATTTGGTAATGATCATTACATGTTGCATGGAACCGTTACCAACCATGCCTGCAATGTGCCGATCCGAACCTCCCTGGTCAAAATCTTCATTAAATGCCCCGGGATATAATAATACTTCATGGAGGTTGATATATTGCCAGTCGGTAATGGCAAATACAGGAATGATGGCTCCGGAGGCAATTAAAAGCCGGTCAAGATCTTCTGCAACAGCATTAACCCCTGTTATTTTCACGGCCGATAAAAAATGTTCAATCCTTTTCTCAAATCTTTCTTTAGCTTCCTCATCCAGGTGACGGTAAAATTGTACGTAATCAGTCAACAACTCCCTATAATTGTCCGGCAACAAAACGATGTCTTTACCTATACTTATCCTAAAAACAAACAGTATAATTAAAAGGATTAATACAAGGCCTATTAATCCCTGCCAGATTGTAAACATAATTGGATAAAGTTAATCTATCCACCAATACCCTGCAGACGGTATGGTAAAACCTGGTTATTAAGGAAAAACCAATCGGAATTGTTGACGGCCAGATCAATGCGATAAATCGTTTTTTAAAGGATTCTGGAGATTATACTACCCCATCCTATAAAGCTGACATACAACAAAGGCTGGCTATAGCAGAGGCAGCCAGGTATAAAATTTAGAACTCACCAAATTGTTCGTTCGTTCTGGCTGTCGTATTAGTGTCTGCAAGCAAATTAACTAATGTGTAAATAATTATAATTGCCCATAAGTTGCATATAGTAAGTAATTTTAAAAAAAATGCAACATGTCAAAAACAAAAATTACCGTTAACAACAACGGGTCTTTAAAGGTGGAAGGCGATTTTGAAGTAGTAGATAGAAACGGAGGTGTTTATAATCTACAAGGGAGAGAAATTGTTTCTTTTTGCCGTTGTGGCCTTTCAAAAAATAAACCTTTTTGTGATGGTTCACATAATGGGCATTTTGAACATGAAGCGATTGCTTTTGATTTACCTCCGAAGAAAACTGTTTAATTGATAGCCAGCTAACTTTACTATAAACAAGTCTATTTACAAAAATTACAGGTAACTCATGCGCAATAGTTCTTAAACTACAATCAATCAAAAATGCAAAAGACAAAGCTGCTCATAATTGCACTTTCCATTTCCGGCATTCTTCAGGCACAAGACACTGCTTTCTTTAATTTCAACTTTAATCATTTGGCATTGTCTGTAAAAGATGCAGATCGTTCAGTAGAGTTTTATAAGAAAGTTCTTAAACTCCAGGAAATTACTAACAAAACTAAAATGGAAGGTATACGATGGGTTTCTTTAGCAGATGGAAAAGAGCTTCATTTAATCTCACTTCCTAAAGAAAATGTTACCCTAAATAAAGCTGTTCATCTTGCTCTTTCAACTGCTAACTTCGATTCGTTTGTAAATACACTGG
>JBKJLR010000053.1:0-2574 GCA_046596865.1 Chitinophagaceae bacterium | reverse complement strand
CCGGCTGGCAACAGGTTCATCAATGTGGGATAAGCATGGTCAGGCTTTACCACACCTGCTGCATCTGCCATTTCCTTTTGAAACATTCCTTGATTATGCATTACATACATAGCTATACCCGGCAATACTGCAATAACAGGTACCAGCATTTTTAAAAAGGCGGCAAATAAAATTCCCTTGCGGGCAGTTTTTAAATCAGCACCTAATGCTCTTTGTACAATGTATTGATTGCATCCCCAATAAGCAAGGTTATTGATCAGCATCCCCCCAATTAAAACAGATATACCCGGTAGTTCTTTATAATGTGGGTTAGACTTATCAAATATCATATGCAAATGACCAGGTGCTTCTTTCCTGAGAATAGACAAACCTTTAAAAATATCTTTTCCATATCCAAACTGCTCTGATAATAATGTTAATGCCAGATAGGTAGTCACCAATCCTCCAATAATTAAAACCAATACCTGGAAAACATCGGTATAGCCGATAACTTTCATGCCACCGAGTGTAACAATTATAGAGAACAAACTTAATCCCGCCACGCACCATTCAAAACTTATAGGCGCAATGGATGAAATGGCTAATGCACCCAGGTAAATAATAGATGTAAGATTTACAAATACATAAATTAGCAACCAGATAACAGCCATAATAGTGCTTACAGTTCCATTATATCTTTTAGCCAGGAACTGTGGCATCGTAAAAATTTTGTTTTTCAGATATAAAGGAATGATAAAAATTGCTACAATGATCAGGGTAGCTGCAGCCATCCACTCATAAGTAGATATTGCAAGACCGAGTGCAAAACCCGAACCACTCATGCCGATAAAATGCTCTGCAGAAATATTAGAAGCAATTAATGAAGCACCGATAGCCCACCATGTAAGCGAACCTTCAGCCAGAAAAAAATCTTTTGAACTTGTACTGGTTGTTTTTTTTCTTTTATAGATATAAAGACCATATGACGTTACCAAAATGAAATAAATAATAAAAACAATATAGTCGGCAGTTTGTAAATGATTCATGGTGCAACGTTAGTTTTGAAATAATACAGAATTGAAATACTGGATTTTATTAATTGTAGTTTTTATTTTTATTTAAAACCAATTATGATACTAATTCTTTAACACTACTTGTAATCTCAGAAAGTTTTACAGGCCGCCCTTCTTCCATTGACATTTTTGCTGCTATAGCAATCCTGGTAGCTTCCAATCCATCCTCACCACTTACAGGCATCGGTGTATCATTCACCAAAGCATCAATAAATAATTTCATTTCATTTAAATAGGATGCTGAATAACGATCCATAAAAAAATCTAATGGCAATGCCCTGTGAATTCCTTTTTCATCATAGATAACATTACGGTTGTGCAGGTTATTTTCCACCTGTATCATGCCCCCATCACCAAATATTTCTAATCGTTGATCATATCCATAAACTGCTTTACGACTATTGTCAATTACTGCATATGTACCGTCTTCAAATGTTAGTGTAGTAAGGGCTGTATCCACATCACCAGCAGTAGCTACAGCTTCGTCAATCAGCACCAAACCTTTTGCAAACACTTCTACTACTTTTTTGTCCATCATATAACGGGCCATATCAAAATCATGAATGGCCATATCCATAAATAATCCACCCGAGTTTTTTATATAGTCTATTGGGGGTAACCCCGGATCCCGACTGGTGATCTTGACAATTTGTACGGCTCCCACTTTTCCTTCAATAATAAATTGACGCGCCTGCATAAAATCGGGATCAAACCTGCGGTTAAATCCAAGCATCAACTTTACATTCTTTTGTTTAACAAGATTGGTTAATGCAGCGGTTCGTTCCAATGAAAGATCCATTGGTTTCTCACAAAATATATGCTTGCCTGCATGGGCAGCCTGCTCCAGTAAATCAGCATGAGAGGAAGTGGGTGTGCAAATAAGTACGGCATCAATTTCACTACGCTTAATTGCTTCCTCAGCATTCTGTGTAAAAAAAACATTGCCAAACTCTTTTGTAAACGCTTGAGCATCGTATTGAGGGTCAGCCACAGCAGCAATAGCAGCACCAGGAAAATGCTGGCTGATATTTCTAAAATGTATTTTACCAATGCGGCCCATACCTAACAGTGCTATTCTTACCTGTTTCATTATTTTACTTTTATGTATACAAAAATTATAATCCAATTGATTGTAAATACATCCTGTTATTTTTAGCACATTGTTTAGGATTGCCCATTCCCGGTAACACATCCTGTTCCACTACAATCCATCCATCATACCCTTTATCTTCTAAAAAATCTTTTACTTTTTTAAAATCAACTGCACCCTTCCCCAGTTCGCAGAACACCCCGTTTTTCACTGCATCAAAATAATCCCAGTTATTTTGAACAGATTGCCGGGCAACCTGCGGAGCAAAATCTTTGAAGTGTACATGCCATATTCTGGTCCAGTATTTTTCTAATATTTCGATTGGATTATTTCCACCGCCAAATAGATAATGCCCAGTATCGAAACACAATCCTACTAATTCAGGATCCGTAGCCTCCATAAAAGCATTGATCTCTTCAGGAGTTTCAATAT
>JBKJLR010000126.1:0-12394 GCA_046596865.1 Chitinophagaceae bacterium | reverse complement strand
GAACGCATCACCTGGAAAGGCAAGTTCAGGCCTGCATTAGAGGACCAGCAAATATTGCCCCGGGCTGTAAATGATCATCTGAATATATGGGTAGCCGTAGGAGGTACACCTGAATCTGTATTGAGAGCCGCAAAACATGGCCTCCCGGTGATCTTCGCTATTATTGGCGGCAACCCGGTGCAGTTTAAACCTCTGTTTGATTATTATAAAGAAGCGTATCAACGTATGAATCATGATATGAACAAATTCCAGGTGGGTGTACATATGCATTCTTTTTTTGGTGACGATAGTAATCAAATTGCAGATGAGTATTACCCTATATACTCCTCCCAAATGAACAGGGTAGGAGTGTCCCGTGGCTGGCCTCCTTACCAACAGCAACAGTATGTAACCGGAAGAAGCAGCAAGGGGCATTTGATTATTGGTGATGCCAATGAATCCATTGATAAAATATTACAGATGCAGGAACTATTTGGCCTCACCCGTTTTTCTGCACATATGGATGTGGGCGGGCCACCACATGCATCCATGATGAAATCAATAGAAATATATGGAACTAAGATTGCACCAAAGGTGAGAGAGGCATTGAACAAGAAATAATACTAAGAATCCCTTCCGCTTTGCTGAAGTTTGATTAATATAGCAATGATGCAAGTTTAAACTGTGGTTGCGATCCTGAGTATGCAAAAAATTGAATAGCTTAGCAAAAAACATTATGACAACACAAGAAATTGCAAATCGCCTTGTAGAAATTTGCCGAACCGGTGATTTTGAAAAAGCACAATCAGAATTATTTGCTGACGAAGCAGTAAGCATAGAGCCATATGCAACACCTGACTTTGAAAAAGAAACAAAAGGGTTAAAAGCTATTAAGGAGAAAGCTGAAAAATGGAATTCGATGGTGCAGGAAATGCAGGGTATGCATGTTTCCGAACCTTTAGTTGCCTCCAATTCATTTGCCTGCACAATAAAGATGGATGTAACGATGAAAGACGGCGGGAAAATGGATATGACAGAACTTTGTGTATACCGGATAAAAGATGGAAAGATCGTTTCTGAAGAATTTTTTATGTAAAAAAACCCTGTTGACAGTAACAGTCATTAACATACATCATTGCTGAAAGAATAAAAAAAATATATTCACCATTCAACCTATTATTTATTATGACACAAGATCATACAATCATTCTGCATACCTATAATGATATGCTTGAAGCTAAAATGATTCAGGATAAACTGAAAGAAAATGGAATAGAATCTTTTCTAAATGATGAGAATGTAATGGGCCTGGATCCTGTTGGCGGCGCAGAACTTAAAATATTTGAAAAAGATAAAGAAGCAGCGGAAAAAATTATTAATAGTTAACCGGGGTGCCTTTGTTAGCACTGATTAAGGCAATTGTTCCGCATGCTATTAAGAATATGTCTGCATTTACTTTATTTATCACCCCGGATTTGTAAATGGGGTTTTATATAACACGACAATTTATATGACCAGAGTTTGCGAGAGTATAATTAGCATTGTTCGTATTGCCGATAATGTAAAAGTTGAATATTATCAGGGATCGAAAAATCAGGCAGCACTGCGTTGTAATATAATTTTGCAGGGAATGGAAGAAGTAACTTTTACTACATGGCTTTCATGAAGTGGTATGACAAAATAATCACCTGGACCTAATTTATTAATTTTGCTGCCTACAATGATATTACAAGTTCCTTCTACGATAAGAAATTTTTCATGTTCATTATGATGAACCTCCGATGGTGTATTATCTTTTACCCATATAATTGCAGTAGTTACTTCTTCTGTCAAGCTAATAATTCTTGCAAAAATATTATCAGTTCCCGGGGATACCATATCACTACGATTTAACCATTCTGCATAATCTACCACACATGATTTTTCATTTAAGAAAGGGGGAGAAGGAACCTGTTCTCCTTTATTTATTCTTTCAAAATAATCGATAGTAGCCATTAGTAAAGGCTTTATTACAGGAGTGGGTTCAATAGCATTGGCAATTGCATAAGCTTCCAGTGTTTCGCTGATTAGATTTATTTCTTCTTTTATTTCAGAATACGCAGCTGCCATTGTCTCTACCTCTTTTGTTTCAACATCGCTGAGTGTCCCCAAAACATATTGCTCTAAAATCCCTGATTCGATATATTCCTTACTGATTAACATAGTATTTCTTGATTCCAGGCATTTATGCCATTTCTTAAACTTTGCATTAATTCACCATCTGATTTATTAAGCTCTTTTGCTGCTTCCTCAAAAGTCCTCCCTTTATAATAAACCAGATCAAAAGCTGATAATTGTTTCTGCCCGGTAAAGGAGATTCTATGTGAAGCCCCCCTGTATTTTTCATCATATACGGCTGAGGCGTAATATAGGTTTGGTGCTTCCTCTTTTTTAACTTTATCAAAAGCCGTTTGCCGGGCCAGGTTGATTAACCAGATAAATAAAGAAGAGTTGCTGGAATTGAAGTTAACTATATGATTCCACGCATTCACAAAAGTGATATTTAAAACTTCTTCTGCTATCTTATTATTATTAACTATCATGCTTATAATCCCCAACAGTCCGGAAGCATATTTATCGTATAACACCCCAAAAGATTGCTGGTTGCCTTGCTCTATAAAAATAGCCAGTTGTTGGTCATCTTCAGGTCTGCTGAGATTTTGCGACATAAATGGATAGTTAAAAGGCTTATAGTGCCCTTACAAGGATATAAAATTATAGAATACTTCCTGAACCGCAAACTAAGAAAAAGAATTGCAGGTTAAATAAACTTACGCATACCCTTGGTTTGGGCATGACAAAATATTAGTCGTTTGTTATAGTGAAATTCGACCTTTTCACAACTTTCCTTGGTTTACCATTGCCACCCAGTATGGGATTCAATCGGGGTGTATCAATACTGAGCCGCTCTTTAACCTGTTCCTCCAGATATTTATTTTCCGGTGTCGGAAATATAGTATTGATGGTAACCTGTCCATCAAGATCAATGGTATAATCAACAATTATATAATAATCGCCTTTTTTTATTTTTTTGGAACTTAGTACTTCTGTTTTCAAAGTTCCTATCACTCCATCTACAAATTCTTTCCATATCTTATTATTATCTTTCAAGGCGGCGTTATTATCCATCGGAGCGGCAGGTCCCATGGCTGCTGCATCTGTTGAAGTAACCGTATTTTTTATGGCCGAATCGATCTTGACTGCAGCAAGTTTATTTTTTTCCGCATCAACAGGTTTCTTCCGGCTGGTATCAATTTTTGAACTCAGGTCATCACCTTTACGGAGAACAGAACCCGAATCTGTTTTCAGCTTTCCACCATATAATGCATCTTTCAACGATTGCGCATTTGCCGTAATCGATGTTATTACTAACAAAAATAAAATTGCCTTTTTCATTTGTTTTTCTATGTTGTTTTTTGACACATGGAATTCCCCATACTAATTACCCCCTGTTGGTATACTTATAAAATGGTTCATTTCAAGGTTTATTGATTTCAAAATCTATGTTATAATCACTCCACTTCGACATGCAAGTTAGGTCGCAAAGATGTTAGCATCTTCACAATCTCCTTCCCTTGTTAAGTCCAAAAAGAGTGATATGTCTCCCGGTAAAGTTAGGTGTTCGAAAAAAAATTGTATTAAAATGGTGCAGGTTGCCTGCCGGGATGTCTCGGGGTTTGCAGGAGCTCAAAAAAATTAGGTATGGTTATTGTAAAACTTTTTTAAACATTTAAATATGACCATGGAACCAAACGAAAAATTATTAAAAGACTATTCTGATGCAGAAAAAGGTGCTTACCTGGGGGCTATTTCTTCTCTTGCCACAGCTGATCATTCCGCATCAGAAGAAGAATTAGACTACATTATGATATTGGCAGACTCAGCCAATATTTCCGAAAGCCAAAAGCAAGCTGTAGGCCGGGCAGCAACTGAATTATCTGGAGAGGAACTGACCCGTTGCCTTGATATTTTAAAAACCAGTGATTTAAGGTTCTCGCTTATTACTGATCTTATGAATTTTGGGAATTCAGACAAGGATTATTCTGAGCAGGAAAAAAAGAATGTAGAAAAAATTGCCAGTTATTTGCAAATCAACCAGGAACAATACTCACTGTTGGATCAATTTGTTAACAAAACGGCGGAAGTGAAGATGCAGCCAGAAGAAACAAGTAAGCCGGGATTTCTATCCGCATTAGGTCTTGAGGAAAAATTTAAAAAAGCAGGTATCGACTGGAAAAATGTGGGCAAAGGTTTATTGGGTATAGCTGGTCCCATGTTACTCGCAAAAATGTTAACTGGCAGAAGAAGTGGGAATAGAAATCCCTTTGCATCTGGCGGTGGTACCGGTGCAATACAGGGAAAAACGAATGGTGGAATTGGTTCATTGATAAAAAGTTTAAGCGGGGGCCGTGGATTTGCAAACAGCGGTGGATTACTATCAAGAGTTTTAGGTGGTTTAAAACTCTGAAAAAAATTTAATCATAAAATAAGAGCAAAATGAATTTTATAATCGAATTACTTGTAAATGCAGGGGTACTTTTTTTATTAGCCTCCCTGTTACCATCCGTGACAATCAAAAATTATGGAACTGCTATTGTCGTTGCGTTGGTAATTGGGATTTTGAATGCCACGATAGGTTTTCTTTTACGCCTCCCGCTTAATGTTATTACTCTTGGGCTGATATCGTTTGTTATACGGTTAATTGTTTCTGCAGTGATGATCAAACTTGCCGACAAATTATTCAGAGGGTTTGAAGTGAAAGGATGGAAAGGTGCTTTCTTGCTGGCAATAGGTATTGCGGTTGCAGGAACTATATTGAACAATATTTTACATCCCGGAACTTAATTAATCATAATCCACAATTTGTATAGTTTTTTTGATGCAATGCCACTAGCAATTTTGCTGACAGCGGCAATGGCCAAAGAATCTGTGTTGATGGTCATACCTTTTTCAAAATAATCATCTTGAACATAAGAATCAAAGATGTTAGCCTTTTAACAATCTTCCTGATAGCTTTGTAAAAGTAGCGGCGTAATCACGGCGTAAAAATAAGTGGTACATTCACCATCTTGGCCTGCATTAACCTGGCAGTATATATCATAAATCAGTTATGGGAAAAATTCCGTTAACCAATGATAGTGAATTTGTGGTGGGAGAAGATAAAGTACTTGTTTATATCCTGGCTTCCTTATTTTTTGGCCTTTTTTTATATGGTTTTATAGATGCAATCCGACAGAGTTTTATAAAACTTAATTACCTGAGTTATATTTCCATGCTTTTGCTGGTGCCGGCGATCATTTTATTTACAAAAGCGAAAAGCAAAAGAATATATATCCGGATCAATAAAGCAGGAATTTACCAGGATGAGAAACTGATAAGCGGTTGGGCATACCTGTTTAAAGCATATATTTCTCAGAAAGAAAAAGCCTTTAGTATTCAGGACAATTTTATTCTGGTGGTGGAGTACATGAAAAAAGGGTTTGATAAGGGTTTTCGACGCAAAATCCCCCTGACCAATACCCAGAACAAATCAGAAGAGGAAATAATGGAAGCGTTGAATTTTTTTTGGAAACAACATAAAAGTGACCACGATATGTGAAATAAAATAATTTTTTTTAAAATTGACGAGTGATGATAAAAGCATCACGCAGCAGTTGCTACACTTTTTTAGCTATCTCTGCCAACCAATAACCAATGTACAGCCAGAACTTAATAGGAATACATTATTTGCTCTCACAAATAATATTTTGCCTCATTAAAGAAACAATTTACCATAAAGGTTTCTTTCCCGAAGGCCTGATTCCACCTTTTTTGATGCTCGATATGGGCATGTGAGGCGTATCAAAATTGCGAACAACGCTATTATGCATGGATTTTTTATCCATCCCTGGCTCAACGGCGGGAATGGGAATCACAGCAGGACTTTTTTCTTCAACAGTAGGCAGTTGGCTTTCAACGGTTGAAACAGTTGATTTACTGCGTATGGCTTTTTTAGAAATAGTCGTATTAGCTGACCGGATAGAGGGTTTACGAATGCTGCGGCCTTCATCCTTAACAACTACCGTGCTTTTTTTAGCGGGAGTTCTTTTTTTAGCTGCACTTTTCTTTTTAGGTACTGCTTTTTTAGCACCGGCTTTCTTAACGGGGTTTCTTGTAGCGGTTTTTTTAGCAGGAAACTTCGTTCCTTTCTTTGTTTTTGCCGCTTTAGCTTGCTTTGCCATAAAATGATTTTACTGAATTAATAAGTTTTCAAGAGGTTATAAAAAAGAAATTATACAATAACTATTTTTCAATAACCATACCAACAAAACCAGAGGCAGGAATTGTTTTTAGCTCATCAAAAGTCCACTGATTAATTCTGAGTTTGATCAATTCTATTGAAACATACCTAGTTTAAAGTAGCCCAGGTGAATTTCATCTTCGACGAGGGGGTGCTTGCCCGGCGTGACCTGTATATGAAATTGTTCTTTTGTTTCTTTTGGTAAAATATCAGTTATCTCAAAAACATCATCCACATCAATTCCATACTTATCGTCAATATGTGAATTTGCACCCGTAAAGCCGGTATGTTTGAAAAAAGCCGTTTCTTTTGAGTACCTGATGGCTTCAGTTTTATTAGCTGCTGCAATGATCATTTTATAATGAAACTCTTCGAATTCATCAGGTTTATACCCACCGAGATTAATAAAGAATAATTTAGCGGGGCTCCCGGTTTTTGTTGCTTCGTCCCGAATAACTTTGGCAGAATATCCATTTACGGTTGTAACTTCCCGCCACGCATCAATATGTAATTTACCTTTTGCCTCTGGCCAGAATTCAATCATTGCGGGAATCAGATCTTTTACCGTTTCCCCTATTCCAAAAAAAACATCATGTTGCTCAATATTCCTGCCACCTGGAGTGCATCCGATAAGAAGCATAAAAAGCTTATGCATGCGATAATTATTTATAGCCCTATTACCAATATCGGGTGGTGAGGAAACTGGTTACTATTATTTATATTAACCTTGCAGCTGCTGCATCATTACATCACCCAACATGTAAATCTTAGCTTCTTTCACCAACCCTTTTTCAAGAGTATACGTTACACATAGTGGAACGCTTACCATTTTATTGGTGGCGGGTATACCAGCAAATTCACCAATATGTTTGCCGGTAAATACCCCTTCTACCATTGCCTTATTCTCCGTGATAATTGAATTAGTGTATTCTGCCTTAGCATCAAAGGCAATATGATAAATATAATGCAACATTTGCCCAATGGCTTCACGGCCTTCTGTTCTTTCTCCACTTCCCATGTTGATAAATACTGCATCTTCTGCCACATACTGTACATCATGAGAATTAAAGTAAGCTTGCATGTTTTTTTTTGCAAGGTCAAGTTCTGATTTGTTTAGTACTTCCATAAAATAATTTTAAAAATAAAAAATATAACCTTAATTCCTACTAACCCGGTACAGGTTTCCGCCATCCGTTACCGCATAAAGCATTCCGTTATGATATGCCACATCACGGAACCTTTCATTTTTATCTGTCAGCAATCTTTCTTCTCCCACTACTTTGTTATTGACAATCACCAGCCGGGCTATATGCTGACTGCTAAGCCCGCCAATGAAAAGATTATTTTGCCACTCAGGAATGGCATTGCCCGTATAAAAAACCATACCACTAGGGGATAATACCGGGTCCCAATAATATACCGGTTGTTCCATCCCATCTTTTTGTTGTAATGCATCGCCGATTGCATCGCCACCGTATTCTATACCGTAGGTAATAACAGGCCATCCATAATTTTTCCCTGGTTTTATAACATTAACTTCATCGCCCCCGCGGGGGCCAAATTCTGCTTCCCACAATTCACCAGTTACCGGATGAATATCCAAACCTTGTGCATTGCGTATGCCATAAGCATATATTTCCGGCATGGCTCCTTGCTGATTCATGAAGGGATTACCTGGGGCCGGTTTTCCATCCTTTGTTATTTTAAAAATTTTTCCTAATCCTGATTGCAGCAACTGGGCCTGCACCCTGCCTTCAAGATTTGATCTTTCCCCGGTACTTACAAACAGGTTTCCGTCTTTATCAAATAACAACCGGGAACCAAAATGCAAGCCGCTGTTTAATGCGGGAGTGGCCCGGAATATCACAACAGGATTTTCGATTTTTGCCGCGGCTTCATTCAACTGTCCTTTGGCTACAGCCATCAGATTACCAGTTTCATATTTTTCAGAAAAAGACCAGTAAATCATTTTGTTGCTGGCAAAATCCGGATCCAGCGCTACGTCGAGAAGTCCTCCCTGTCCTCCTGCATCCACTGCAGGGAAACCTATTATCTTTTTTATCAACGCACCATCTGCTTCATGGATTTGCATAAATCCTGTCTTCACTGTGATGAGTAATCGTCCATCGGGTAGGGGAATTACTGCCCATGGTTTACCCAGGTTTAGCGCAATTTTTTCAACCTTGTACGCCGTTACCGTTTTTACTCCTGCAATTCTTGTTTGCCCATTGAAGGCGGGAGTGTAAGTAGTATTTGCTTTTTTAGTTTCCACCGGGGAAATTTTAGTTGTATCCCCGCTGCTGCTATTGGTTGATGAAACGTTATTGTTGGCACATCCGGTCCAGGTTAAAGAAATCAGTATGCCGGATAAGCATATAAAGGTTTTTGTTTGCATGATTTTTTGTTTACGAATTGTAAAAATAATGAATCAATCTTTTTCCATCTTATTAAATATAAAGCCCAATAATCCCCCATTTAAATTTCCCAGCTTGTCCGGCTCTCAACCTATTGCAGGCTGAATATACCAACAACAACTTACAGCGCCGGATCTTAAACATATAAAGTTCTTTAGCTCTTACTTATTCAATATTCTCATCCTGTATGCATTCATAGCTGTAATACCCAGTTTTTTGATCAGTCGATAGTTCACCAGTACGCCAACGGGGGCGCCTATTACGGGAACAAGCTGAGCCATTTTGGCGAGGTCAATATAATCCCGGTATTCCTGTTGAAAATTTCGCCAGTCAAACTGGTGAATATCTTCAGGCAATTGTTGTTTTTTATTTTGCCAATCAGCCATTTTCAAATAGATGGACTTTCGATGGGCATCACTGGAAAATGACAGTTCAAAAATATGAAGCAAATACACCCTTTCTTTATAATCATTCACATTAAATCCATAAAGACTTGCTATTTCAAACAATAATTTGAGTTTGATACCAATTAAGATTGGGAAATCAGCCAGCCCCAGCAATATCCCGCCTGCACCTGTTATACCACCTTCCACGGCGGCAGTTTTTTTATAGCTATCTATTTTTTTTAAGATAGCCTTTTCTCTTTCTTCCAGATTCACATTCTGCAGTGGCTTTGCGGTAGTATACTTAGCACCAAATAATACACCCCTAATAAGTTGTTTAATAGTAATTGTAATGGCTGAATGTACTTTTTCAGGAATCCATGTATTGATCTTTGTTTGAATTTTTTTGGAAAGATTATTGAAAACTGTAGGCCTGCGCAACATTTTCTTTTGCCAGTCTGCCAACTCTTTACTTACAAAAAGCCCATATGAATCTATCATGATGAAAACCTATGATTAAAGATAGGGTTACTTCCGCCCTTGCAGGTATGTCTTTATTGCGCAGGTCATAATTAATCAAATCACCCGGGACTTAGCAGCGGGTATTCTACTAAATGGTAAGAAATATATAGCCCCCATACAGACCTTTGTAAATATATCGTCAATAAGAAAGGAACAAAAAAAACCGCCAGAAAAGGCGGCTTTTTAATTATTATAGAATCATTATGATTAATGATCATGATCGTCATTGTATTTTCTGTCCCTATTATCAGAATGATCGCAATTTTTATGCTTTTTATCTTTGTTTTTATAATGCCCATATTTATTGCCACGGCCATTACTACTATTGCCATTTCTATTTCCATTTCTATTATCATAACGGGAGTCATCATCCTCTATGTCCCTATTATTATTATTATCCTGATTTCTCCTCCAATCACGGTCATTGTTGCTGCCATAGCCAGATTGATTGATCCTTACCTGGCCATTTCTATCAACATTTATTTGCACGTCATTATTTCTAAGTTCAAACTGGGTGGTAGAGATCAATTCTCTTTTTTTGATCACTTTCAAAATTCCTGTACCATTTTTTACCTGGTACACCTGCACAGTATGCATACCATTGCTTAGATTAGGAATTGATGTAGAATTTCCACTATATAAAATACCATCAATCTTTACATCAAAATCATTTGTGCTGTTTATAATAACCTGGGGCTGTCTGTCCGCTGCTGAAGCTGCAAAGACCATGAAGCTTAGCAAAGTAAGAGTAAAAAACTTTTTCATAATTACATATTTAATTGGTTTTCTTTTGATCATAACCGGCAAAGACCAAAAGTAAAATTGTGTGAGGCCGGTTAAATTTATGACACTTTACATTTTCAATTCAAGTGCCAAAAAACTGTGTTTTTTGATAGAAAATGTTAATGTCTTTTTAAATAGATTTAACATTTGCCGTAGAAGATGTTTGAAATCCAAAAGAGGCTACAGGTGGGTGAACTCTGCTATTATCGATAATTTGAAGTTATTTAGAATATATTAATCTTATTCATGCTCGTATAAGTTAAGCCGGTTGGATAGTTGCACAATCTGTTGCTGCATATCATTGATCCGTTGCAATAAATAGGTTATTGTTTCAATACCTTCCACATTAATGTCCATTTCATAATATAATCGTACCAGTTTTTCTAACTGGCTTAGCTGGCTAACCGGCACAAAGATTTTCTCCTGGATGATAGTCATCTCTATAAGCCCTGAATCCTTCAACGAATTAATAAAGGATGGCAGAATATTGTGATGATTACAAAATTCCTCGGCCGGTATCATTTCATCTGTTTTCATGCACAGGTTTTAGTTGAGTTTACTCAATTCAGTGAACAATGCTTTCTGTTGTTCGGTAAGATTAACAGGTAATTTTACTTCATAAGTAATATACAGATCACCGGTTGCGCCTTCTTTTTTATACACCGGAACACCTTTTCCTTTAAGCCTGATTTTAGTACCACTTTGTGTTCCGGGATTTACTTTTAGTTTTACTTTTCCTTTCAGGGTGACAATGGTTTTTCCTCCCCCCAATACAGCCGTGTATAGATCAATGGGGGAAGATGTATATAGGTCATTACCCGATCTTTTAAAAAGGGGGTGGTTGGTAATTGAAAAAGTAATGTATAAATCACCGGCCGGTCCTCCATTTACACCAGGTGCACCATATCCTTTTAATTTTATTACCTGCCCGTTTTCTATACCTGCTGGTATGGTAATGCGAATATTTTTTCCATTTACTGCAAGGGTTTGCTGATGAGTTTCCAGCACATCAGTCAGGTTCAGTTTTAATTCAGCATTATAATCCTGTCCCCTGAATTTTGTTTGCCTGCTGCGGCCTGTGCCGCCAAACATTGATTCAAAGAAGCTGGAGAAATCACTGTCCTCATCACCGGAAAATTCCTGGCCAGCTTTATATTTTGATTGGTGATGTGACTGGCGTTGCTGCCCGAATTTTTCAGCATGTTGCCAATCCTTACCATACTGATCGTATTTTTTTCGTTTTTCAGGATCACTTAATACTTCGTTAGCCTCATTGATCTGCTGAAATTTTTGATGGGCATCTTTATCGTTGGGATTTAGATCCGGATGAAATTTCCTGGCTAATTTCCGAAAGGCTTTTTTTATATCATCTTCAGATGCTTTTTTATCAAGCCCTAAAATATTATAATAGTCAATAAATTCCATCTCGCTATTTTGTTGAATGTAATATAAAGGTACTCATTAAAGATGCACAGGCTTTTGCTGCTTCAGAATTAAAAAATGCTTTTAGCAAAAAAATACCCCGGTAAAACCGGGGTATTTTTTATTCCTAATTCTTCTATATTTTAACTTGCATGTTTGTACCGGCACAGACATTATAGATCCGGCGAATTAAATGTATCACCTTTGTTTATGTCACCTGTTTCAAACCCTTTTTTAAACCAATACATCCGTTGTGCGGAGGTGCCATGAGTAAATGCATCAGGGACCACCCTTCCTTGTGACTCTTTTTGCAAACGGTCGTCTCCAATAGCATTAGCAGCATTCAAGGCTTCTTCAATATCGCCTGCTTCCAGGATGCTTTTCATCTTTTGTGCATGATGGGCCCATACGCCTGCTAAAAAATCAGCCTGCAATTCCATTTTAACCGAATTCTTATTGGCCTCCACTTCAGTGCTTTGCTGCCTCAACCGGGAAACCTTTTCAGAGATGCCAAGAAGATATTGTATATGATGGCCTATTTCATGCGCCACTACATATGCCATGGCAAAATC
>JBKJLR010000375.1:0-2987 GCA_046596865.1 Chitinophagaceae bacterium | reverse complement strand
ATCCAATAACGCCGGTGTTGACGATTTTGGAATTGGATTAATGCTGAAAAAAAAGCAGGTAAAAAAAATGATTTCATCCTATGTGGGAGAGAATGCTGAGTTTGAAAGACAATTACTCAGTGGTGAACTGGAAGTAGAGTTGATACCCCAGGGTACACTGGCTACCCGCTGTATGGCGGCGGGGTATGGCATGCCTGCCATCTTTACACCGGCCGGTGTGGGGACAGAAGTAGCAAACGGAAAAGAACACAGACAGTTTAATGGCAAGGAATATTTACTGGAACTCGCCTTTAACGCTGATTTTGCCATTGTAAAAGCATGGAAGGGCGATACAGATGGCAACCTGGTGTATAAAGAAACAGCAAGAAACTTTAACCCATTGATGGCCATGGCGGGTAAAGTAACTATTGCAGAAGTGGAAGAGCTGGTACCAGCAGGGGACCTAGAACCCAACCTTATTCATACGCCGGGTATTTATGTGCATCGTATTTTCCAGGGAATGAATTATGAAAAAAGAATAGAACAGCGTACTACCCGGAAAAAAGTTTAAAAAAAATTATCTTATGGGATTGACAAAAGAACAGATTGCGCAGCGCATTGCCAGGGAACTGAGAGATGGATATTATGTAAATCTTGGAATTGGCATTCCAACATTAGTGGCTAATTATATTCCTGTCGGTATAAATGTTGTTCTGCAAAGTGAGAATGGATTGCTTGGTATGGGACCTTTTCCCATAGAAGGGGAAGAAGACCCTGATCTCATCAATGCCGGCAAACAGACTATCACTACCGTACCAGGCTCCGCTTTTTTTGATTCAGCCATGAGTTTTGGAATGATAAGGGCAGGAAAAGTTGACTTAACAGTATTAGGAGCAATGGAAGTAAGTGAAAACGGGGACATAGCTAACTGGAAAATACCGGGTAAAATGGTAAAGGGTATGGGCGGTGCTATGGACCTGGTAGCCAGTGCTAAAAATATTATTGTAGCCATGATGCATAGTAATCCCAAAGGAGAATCAAAACTGTTGCCTGCATGTACATTACCTTTAACGGGAGTGAAATGTGTAAAGATGATTGTTTCTGACCTGGCCGTGGTTGCCGTAACAGACAAAGGGTTCAGGTTACTGGAAAGAGCACCGGGAGTAACTGTGGAAGAAATAAAATCAAAGACAGCGGGAAAATTAATTCTTGAAGGCGAGATCCCCGAAATGCAATTCTAAATCTTTGGATCAACATCTTGAACCCCGCTCCAAACTCGCAGCTTCTTACTCTATTAGATTATTCTTAACCGCAAAGAATACAAGACCTGCTGTATTCTTACTGCCAAACCGTTCCATTAACCTGTCTTTAATAGCTTCTACCGTTCTTGGGCTGATTTCCATTTTTTGGGCAATTTCCTGGGCGGTAAATTCCATGCAGATAAAGCGAAGTACATCTTTTTCTTTATCACTCAGGGTGATCTCACTGTTGAGAGAGGGCACTACTTTTTGCCGGGAATGTGATTTTTTTAGCAGTATACGGTTTACAAAGTTATTCAGGTAATAGCCTTTTTCATATACTTCCATAATGGCCCGGCGAATTTCCGTGGGTTCTGCATTTTTGAGTAAATAACCATTGGCGCCATTTTCCATCAGGTGATAGACAAACCTTTCATCTTCGTACATACTTAAGACGAGTACTTTTATTTGTGGAAATTTTTTACTGATTGTTTTAGTTGCTTCAATACCGTCCTTACCAGGCATCCGCAGATCCATCAGTACTACATCCGGTTCCGCGGCAGCCAGACCGTTTAAAAGTTCATCACCATTTTCGGCTTCAAATACAAACTTAATATTGGTATAGGGGCGAAGGGAAAGAATAACTCCTTTGCGAAATATTTTATGATCGTCAGCAATAGCTACCTTAATGGGATCCATAGATTTCAGATGATGGATAAAATTAGCATATTCCGGTCACTTGGTAGCTTATTGGTAGGGCTCGTCTTTGGGCATCTCGATGGTAACTTTATAATACGTTTGAGAAATGTCTTTTTCAAAATTGATATTTCCCTGCACTAAACGTAAACGGCTGCTGATGTTTTTAAGCCCCAGGCCAACATTACTTTTATTGAGCTTGTCAAAATCTGATTGCACAATGCCGCGGCCGTCATGGTGGATACGGAGATAGAATTTATCGGCATGTACATTTTGTGTTAAATGAATAAAGCTGGCACTACTGTGCTTCAGAATATTATTGATAAGTTCCTGCACTATCCGAAAGATCACCAGTTCTTTTTCTCCCTTTAACCTGTCTTTGTATTCGTGGAAACGGCTACTGGCATTGATAGCACCGGAGCCACTTATTTTCTGAAAAAGGTCGTTAACGGCAGATTCCAGGCCAAAATTTTTCAGTGTAGGTGGCATCAGGCTATGGCTGATATTACGTACCAGTTGTATGGTATCATCAATGATTTGCCGTGCCTGGAAAATGGATTGTAGTTGGGTGGCTTTGTCCTGGTTTACTAAGTTTTCATTCAGGTAGAGGCGGGCCGTGGCAAGCAAAGGTCCGGCATCATCATGAAGGTCGGCAGCCAGTCGTTGTCTTTCTTCTTCCTGGAGTTTAATGGAGGCGTTAAGTAATATCCTTTGCTGTTCATGTTCCATCTGG
This sequence comes from Chitinophagaceae bacterium, assembly GCA_046596865.1. Lineage (GTDB taxonomy): Bacteria > Bacteroidota > Bacteroidia > Chitinophagales > Chitinophagaceae > JJ008. The sequence goes on along the minus strand of JBKJLR010000375.1, from coordinate 341 downwards.
TTTATCTTATTTTGAAAACGAAGTACCCGCCGCTGGTGCATAACGATAAAGATGATCAGGCTTACAGTAAGTACCACCATACCCATTGTGCCGAGGAACAACACAGTGGAAACTCCGGATTTGCTGGTGGCTTGAAGGAAGAACATAATGGCTGGTGGTTGGCGGTTTTTTAAATCATGTCTAAATTAGGAAGTGAAGATGATTGTTTTTTTTTTGGCTTCTGAGGAATTTGCTGCGGAAACAAAAAACCCTATTAAAATAAAAACATTTTTAATGATATCTGCTAAATAAGTAACTGGCCAATATTCAGAAAGTTGCTGAGAAGTAAGATTGTTTGCTAA
>JBKJLR010000195.1:0-3537 GCA_046596865.1 Chitinophagaceae bacterium | reverse complement strand
TGATGAGGGATATTGCAACTTCGCTCCGTGGCAAGCCTTGTCAGCCCTACGGCAGTGATATGAGGATAAATATTCCTGATAATACCCTCTTTACCTATCCGGATATTTCAATTATATGCGGCGATATTATTACTTCGGATTATGATGAAAATACTGCAACCCAACCCACAATAATTATTGAAATTCTTTCATCAACTACAAGAGAATATGATCGTAGTGGAAAATTTAAATTATACAGAGATATTCCTGCCCTGAAAGAATATATACTTATAGATGCAGAGTCAGTAAATATTGAAGCGTTCAGAATTAATACCGGCAATCATTGGGAGCTGGAAGAATACAAAAATATTACTGGTCAGTTGTCAATGCCATCTGTCCAGGTTTCTATTTTGATAAAGGATATTTATGAAGGAACCCGGCTTGATAAATAAACGTTCCGGCGTTTCCTTAACCTGGATAAAAATCTCTGAAAGTTTTCCACAAATAAGAATTTATCGGGCATAGCAGCAAACCCATTGATTCCATTTTATCAAATAACCCTATCTTGCCTGTCTAAATAATATTTACGTCACTTTAAAAATTGAGCACTATGATTAAAATGCAAGTTATCGGACACCTCGGCAAAGACTGTGTAGTCAATGCAGTAAACGGAAAGAATGTCATCAACTTTACCGTAGCACATTCAGAAAAGTACAAAGACAGCCAGGGAGTTTTACAGGAAAAAACCATTTGGGTGGATTGCGCCTACTGGACTGACAGAACTGCTGTAGCACCCTACCTGCAAAAAGGGACACAGGTTTTTGTCGAAGGCCAGCCTGAAGCAAGATCATTTCAACGAAATGATGGTACACCCGGTTCATCCCTTTCACTCCGTGTAAGAGAAGTACAGTTATTGGGTGGCAAGAGTGACAGGAGTGTTGCTGGTTCTTACCAGCCAAATACATCCGCTTCTGCTGTCAATTCCAACAGTAATATCCCTTCGCCAAGTGATATTGCAGAACCCGTAGATGATTTACCGTTTTAAAGAACCAATACTACCTGTAAATGTGTGCTCCCGTTCCAACGGGAGCATTTTTATTTTCAGCATCAAATCCTGTATCTTGAATTCATGAAAAGGTTTTTCCTGGTAGCAATTTTTCTTTACCCATGTATAGCATTTGCGCAGCGGAAGCTGCAAACAATGGAAACGGATGTGTTGGTGATAGGTGGAGGAGTGGGTGGAACGGCTGCGGCTATTCAAAGTGCAAGGATGGGGGTAAAAACGATTTTAGTCGAACCTACCAACATGTTGGGTGGTATGCTGACTGCCGCCGGTGTGAGTTGTAGCGATGGAAACGACAAGCTACCCAGTGGTATGTGGGAAGAATTTCGCCAGGCATTATATAAACATTATGGAAAAAAGATATTAAACAGCGGTTGGGTAAGCAGCACCAACTTTGAACCTCATGTTGGGGATAGTATTTTTAAAGCCTGGGCGGCAAACGAGAAAAATTTACAGGTATATTTTGGGTATGAATTAGAAACTGTTCAAAAAAAAGGCAATAAAGTGACTGGGGCAACACTACGTAATAAGGATAATACGGAAGTGCTCAAAATAAAATCAACAGTTACAGTTGACGGGACAGAATTGGGTGATGTATTTGCTGCAGCCGGTGCCGCACACGATGTGGGCATGGATGATCCGGTTGTCAGTGGCGAAAAGGAAGCCAGGCAAAAAAATGATATCATACAAGATTTAACATGGGCGGCCATATTAAAAGATTACGGCCCAGTTGCTGATAAAACCATCCCACGACCCGGCAACTATGATTCAACAAAATATTTCTGCAGCACTTCTGAAGCTCCCTGTCATAGCAAGCCTTATATCTATGATGCAAAAAAAGTTTTGAACTATGGCAAACTGCCCCGTTCCCCCGGAGCAAAGTTTGAGAAGTACATGCTCAACTGGCCGGCACATGGAAATGATATTTATTTGAATGTTGTAGAGAGAAGTTACGAGCAGCGAGTTTTGAGTTACGAGCAGGCTAAACAGCATACTCTCGGATTTATTTATTTTATGCAGACAACATTGGGGATGAAGAATATTGGGTTGGCTGATGATGAATTGGATGGTGGACTTGCACTGATTCCCTATAACCGGGAAGGACGGCGGGTAAAAGGAATAGTGCGGATGAGTATCAATCATATAAAAAACCCTTACGATTATACGTTGTACAGAACCGGTATTTCTGTTGGTGATTACCCGGTTGACCATCATCATGCACAATACCCCGGTAAGGTACCGGAAATAGAATTTCCACATATACCTTCTTATAACATTCCATTAGGTGCATTGATACCCGAAAAGATAGACGGATTGATCGTTTGTGAAAAAGGAATTTCGGTAACTAATATTGTAAACGGAACAACAAGGTTGCAGCCCGTTGTTTTATTGACCGGGCAGGCGGCAGGAGTATGTGCGGCATTGAGTGTAAAAAATAAAAAGAAACTAAGAGATGTTTCTGTAAGAATGGTACAAGAAGAGTTGTTGAAAGTAAAAGCTTACCTGGTTCCTTTTGTAGATGTAAAACCAAATGACCCCGCATGGGAGGCCATACAGAAAGTGGGAGTAACGGGTATATTAAAAGGTGTTGGCAAATCTGAAGCCTGGGCGAATAAGATGTTTTTTTATCCGGATAGTTTGGTAATGGGACGGGAATTTGGAAGTGGTATGAGAAAATATGCAGGGCTTTATATGAATTATTATAGAGGCTATTCTGGAGATACTGTTACTATTACAAAAGCCTTTGGTCTACTTAAAAGGGTTCGTCCATTTTTTAAAACAAGTGAGTTCAGGAATGTGATAAAGGTTAATGAATTAGAAAATAAATGGGGTAGTTGGGGATTGAAAAACTTTAACTCCGAAAGGGCTATTACAAGAGAAGAGTTATGTATTATGTTGAATAAATGTATTTTGTTATTTGGAAGTAAAAATCTTCCCTTAGATATTAATGGTAAATTAAACTTTGTTATCAGCCAATTTTAATTTATGAGAAAACTTTTTATTACTTACTCCTTATTACTTATAGCCTATAACTTGACTGCCCAAAAAAACTGGCCACTCTCCATCCAGACATGGACTTTCCATAAATATTCTTTTTTAGAATCAGTTAACAAAGCAGATAGTTTAGGAGTAAAATACCTCGAAGTGTATCCAGGCCAAAAAATTGGTGGTGAAATTCCCGGTGTATTTAGTTACACATTGGATAATGATGCAAGGGATAAATTAAAACAGTATTTATATTACAAAAAAATGAAAGTGATTGCACTGGGTGTGGTTGATAAGTATTATTATACAAGGGAAAACCTGGAACAATTCTTTTCCTTTTGTAAGTATATGGGTATTCCATTTATGACTGCGGAACCAGAACCGGCTGACCTGGATTTATTCAACCAATTGGCAGGTAAGTATAAAATTAGAGTGGCTTTGCATTGTCATCCGAAACCTTCCAGCCATTACTGGCATCCCGATTCTACCCTCGCAGCGATAAATGGAAG
>JBKJLR010000064.1:0-3343 GCA_046596865.1 Chitinophagaceae bacterium | reverse complement strand
TCATTTGGTTGTTATCAAGGCTTTCCAGGTGAACATTACAATCATTAGCGATACGAAAAACAATTTCCTGTAAAATTTCTGATTTGGATTGAATATGATTGTAAAGACTGGCTGCTTCTATACCTACCCCTTCAGCAAGATCCCGCATAGAAGTAGCCGGAAATCCTTTTTCCCGGAACATAGCAGAGGCTCGCAGCAGAATAAAATCTTTTTTCGAGGCTTTTTTTCGTTGAGCTTTGGCCATGCTCAAAGGTAATGAACCATCAGGGAAAGCTCCTGCCGGCATTAGTGTTTATTCTTTGTATTTGCGGGTGATCTATTGCTGACGGGGGAACTTGCAGGCAAAGAATCAAGCCGCTCAACTTTTTCATTTTTCTTTGGGATGATTAATTGCTCACTAAGATCTGGTTTGATCTGCGTGGCTGCCAGTGCATCACTTTGTGAATCAAAAAAAGTCCAGAACAGCCCCCCATCCCAGGATTCACCTATCATGTAAGAAGTAGTGGTTATCCGCATTCCCTGCAACTCAATTACCGAGTTGAGTTCAATCACCGTTTGAAAATCACGGCTGGTTTTTACAACCTGTAAAATTCTTCCTGTTTCATATTTTTTGACTGCTGAGTCAGGAATTTGCATGAACGTTTGGGAAACATACGCAATGAATTCTTTTTTACCACCAATTGAACCAATTAAAGCAGGATAACTATACCGGGTAAAAAGCTCCCAATTTTTACTTTTAAATGCTGCAGCAAGACTGTCTGCACAAGCCTGTATATTGGTTTTGACAAATAACGTATCAAACTGGGCAGGGGAAGAAAGAAAGAAACCAGAGAAAGATATAATAATACAGACCCGTTTCAGCATGGCAAGGATAATTGATTTCAAAGGTAATACAATTGGAAGATTGCTTTTTTCCCATATATAAATTTCATGTAGGTTTGCTCGCCTTTTGGCAGTCATTTAACTAAACTTCAACTTAACACTTATGTCCCTGATTACTGTTGGCACCATGGCCTTTGATGCGATAGAAACACCCTTCGGAAAAACAGATAAAATAGTTGGCGGCTCTGCATTATATGTAGCCTATGCAGCCAGCAATTTTGTAAAGCCTGTGCAGCAGATCTCTATTGTCGGGGAAGACTTTCCGGTAGAAGAGATGAATGAGTTGAAAAAAAGGGGAGTGCAGTTGGAAGGAGTAGAAATAGTTGCAGGTAAAAAATCTTTTTTCTGGAGTGGCCGCTATCATGAAGACATGAACAGCCGGGATACATTGGTAACTGATTTAAATGTGCTTGCTGACTTTAACCCTAAAGTTCCCGATAGCTATCAGGGGGCGGAGTTTCTAATGCTGGGTAACCTTGCACCAGCCACTCAATTAAGTGTGATAAAGCAATTAAAAAAAAGACCGAAGCTGATAGTAATGGACACCATGAATTTCTGGATGGAAATTGCCATGCCTGATCTGAAAGAAGTGCTGAAGGAGGTAGATATGCTGATGGTGAACGATGCGGAAGCAAGACAATTGACCGGCGAGTTTTCCATTGTAAAAGCAGCTAAAAAAATTATGGCAATGGGCCCCCAATATCTTATTATTAAAAAAGGGGAACACGGGGCCTTATTATTTCAGGAAGAGAATGTGTTTTTTGCGCCGGCTTTACCATTAGAAGAAGTATTTGACCCAACCGGTGCCGGCGATACTTTTGCCGGTGGCTTTATGGGTCATCTTGCAAAAACAAGTGATATTTCTTTTGATAATATGAAACGGGCTATCATTGTTGGTTCGGCCATGGCGAGTTTTTGTGTGGAGAAATTCGGGCCCACAAGATTAAAGGAAGTAACGAAGGAAGATATTGCCGGAAGGATTCAGCAGTTTAAAGACCTGGTAAGTTTTGAGATTGAGTTGGTATAGGGGATTGGTATATCCAAATAAAAACTTTGCTGCTGGGTAAAGATTTTATTCTATGTTATAGTGGTTTGTTCCTCTTGTGGAGGAAGCTGTTCCGATGCAAACGAAAGCTGTTCAGCAGGTTCATCCACTTTTAGCCTGTTGCAAAGTGGCACAAGTAATGTTGCTGCCAGATCAATAATCAAAGCTGCTACAAGTATTTTAATCATAGACTGGTTAGAGGCCAGGGAATATAAATTGGGTAATGGCTCAAAGATCCGGGTGATAAGGATAAGAGAAAATATGGCTATCGCAATGGTAGCTGTAATCCGGGCATATAATGCATATTTATTTTGTAAGGTGAAATGATGTAACAGGCAAATATGAGCCAGTGCAATGGCAGCAATAAATAAAGCAAATGCCAGCTTTAGTAAACCTTCACCACCGGTTTCGCCGAGTATCATAATAAAAAATAGTAAGAAAGCCATACCCGATACTACCATTCCGGCAATACCCAATAGTTTAAATTCCGGTTTGCGGGTAACTACCATAGAAATAGTAGTCGTCATACCAAAGATTATCAGCGACAGGCTTAATGAAAAAAGTTTTGCACTTGCCGGACCTATGCCTGTTGCTACTATAGACAATGCGCCGAGCAGACCGGCGATAATCACTATTACAATAGATGCTTTAATAAGTTGTTGATTGTTTTGATGCATGTTGGAGGTGTATTGGTTATAATTTCCTGGCTAAAACAATTGTATTCTTAAATTGGGTTTTCTTACCCAGCAGGTTAAATATTTCAGTGAAGAAATAAAGTTATTAATGATTTGAGAGGCTCAGTAGTGTCTATATCAGGCATACATCAGCCTGCCTTTTGGGTCGGGTACATTTCTCCCCAACGATTTTGCTGTTTCAATCCATTCTTCAATAACTATTTGTGCATTTTGTAAAGCCTCGGCATAGCTTTTTCCATCGGCCATACAACCCGCCAGTTCAGGGACTTCAGCAATGAACGCATCATCTTCTTTGCTCCAATATAAAATGATTTCGTATTTGCTATTCATCTTTTATAGTTATTAATTTATATTTGATAAGTAACTCTCTTACTTATTTAACCTGGTAGGGTTTTGCTTTACTTTTGACAGGTTGAAGATTAATTATTTCGGCGATTCCTTCTTTAAAGTAAATATGATGACTGCCTTTAATTCTGTTGTCAAACCCTAACGTTTCTAATAAATTACATAAATCTTTAAAATCAATATTCCTGTCTGAACTACCAGAAAGGACTTTTTGTATTATCTTCTCAAATTTACTCATTTTATGATAATAAATATAATCAGTTCAATTTCCTCGCCAGCACCACCGTATTCTTAAACTTTTCTTTCTTTCCCTGTAAATTAAATATCTCGGTGAATATAATATAGATACCCACTGGTAATTTATCCCCTTTATCAT
>JBKJLR010000001.1:0-3221 GCA_046596865.1 Chitinophagaceae bacterium | reverse complement strand
TGTTTCATATTTTTTTATCAGTAATGAAATGGGTAATGCCTTTTTCTCTGTGTTACAGAAATAACTATTGAATAATTGCAGAAATATCCATTGTGTCCATTTATAATAATTAGGGTCGCTGGTCTGCACTTCCCGGCTCCAGTCGTAGCTGAAGCCAATATTATCCAACTGCGATTTGAACGTAGCAATATTTTTCTTCGTTGTTTCGGCAGGATGCTGACCAGTATCGAGTGCATATTGCTCTGCCGGTAAACCAAAACTATCAAAGCCCATCGGGTGGAGCACATTAAAACCTTTCAACCGTTTGTAACGGCTGTAAATGTCAGAAGCGATATAACCTAATGGATGGCCTACATGCAAACCTGCTCCACTTGGGTAAGGAAACATATCGAGTACATAGTATTTGGGTTTGTTCAACCCTTCGCCAGGCCCAGGATTAAATACTTTGTAAGCATTGGAATCTTTCCATTCTTTCTGCCATTTTTTTTCTATATCCCTGAAATTATATTCCATAGTAATTCGAAGTTCTTATTTTATTATGCTTACACTTTTTTGTTCAATAGCAAACTGAACGATGAAGAGTGTGACATAACATGCGGTGACAGTAGTACTCCCGCCGGGTTATTATTCCTTTTTCTTTTTTAAAAGAGGCCTCAGCGTATAAGAAAAAATTTCTTTAACAAATCTTATAACTGATTTGGCAATATGAGCCGATAGCAACCGTTTAAATGGACAGCTAAAATACTAATTGTAAAGGTGAATTGGCTATTTTTGCCGCAACCCGTAAAATTCAAAATTCTACCTCATGTCCCAATCAGGCAAAGCTTCCATTAAACGTGGCAAACCATCCTACTTCATGTCTATTCTGGGGGTTACCCTTGTGTTATTCTTTCTGGGCATTATGGGATGGTTAGTTATTAATGCCACCAAATTGGGCGATCATTTTAAGGAAAGTGTGGAAGTAAGGGCATTTCTCCGCGGCGATCTGAATCCTAAAGACAGCGTTGCCCTGGTAAATTATATAGCTGCGAAACCTTACGTTAAGTCAATGGAATTTGTTACCAAAGAAGCTGGTAAGAAAAAATACATAGATGATGGAGGCGAAGAATGGAATGCAGTGCTGGATGAGAATCCGCTTCCAAACGGTATTTTTTTCCGGGTAAAAAGACAGTATGTAAACCTGGATACATTGGCCGCTATCAAAAAAGATCTAGAAATGCAAACCTATGTGAGTGATGTTGACTATCCGAAAGCATTGGTGGGTAAGCTGAATAAAAATATCCGGTTAGTCAGTATCGGTTTGCTGTCATTGGTTATCCTTATTTCACTGGTAGTTATTTTCCTGATAGATAATACCATCCGGCTGGCCATGTTCAGTAACCGCTTTCTTATTAAGACTATGCAAATGGTGGGAGCCACCAGGTGGTTTATTGCCAAACCACTGAATGTAAGGGCTATTATAAATGGAGCCATCAGCGGTGCCATTGCCTCGGCATTACTATATGTCGTAATTCTGATAGCGGAGGGCTCAGTAGGATGGCTGAAGACGATACATGATACCGGCCTCCTTTTACTATTATTTTTTATCCTTATACTGATCGGTATCGGCATCACCCTTTTCAGTACAAACCGGAGTGTAATAAAATACCTGCGAATGAAACTGGATGACCTGTATTAGTTAACAGTTGTCGTGAGTATGGTGTCTGTTGCTAAATTTCTGAGAGCCCACATCTGACACCGATAAACTGGAAATTCCTATATTGCACAACCAAAATCGAAAGAAATGAACACGGAAAAATCAACACCCTCCATTTTTAATAAAGAGAACTACAAGTGGATGCTTTTAGGTATAGTGGTGATGGCAATCGGAATGCTGCTGATGGCTGGTGGAAAAAATACTGACCCGAATGTGTTTGATAAATCGAAAGTGTATAGTGCTACCCGCATTACTATTGCTCCGTTGCTGATATTGGCTGGTTTGGTAATTGAAATTTTTGCGATCTTCAGAAAACCAAAAGTAACCACCGCTTAAGTGACTATTCGCATTGAAATTCAGGAGGTGATACTTTACAGCTATCGCCTTTTTATTTTATTTTCCAGTATTAATAATTTTCATGAATATTTTTGAAGCAGTTATTATCGCCATTGTAGAAGGTCTGACTGAATTTCTACCGGTATCTTCTACCGGTCATATGATCATAGCCGAGCACCTTATGAAGCTCGGCACTACCCCCGATGAAAAAAGTTTTGTCACTCTTTATACTGTATCAATTCAACTGGGAGCTATATTGGCTGTTGTGGTTATTTACTGGCGCCAATTTTTTCAATTTCGCCACTGGCAGTTTTATGCCAAGCTGTTTGTTGGCGTCCTTCCCGCATTAATATTGGGTTATTTGTTTGCGGATAAAATAGATGAATTACTTTTTAATCCAACAGTTGTTGCCATTGCGATGCTGGTGGGTGGTTTTGTATTGTTGATAATTGACAAAGCTTTTAAAAAACCAACTATTGAGTCGGAAGATCAGTTAAGTTTTGGCAAATCATTTATTATCGGTTGCTGGCAAGTGCTGGCGATGATCCCCGGTGTAAGCCGCAGTGCTGCTTCTATAATTGGAGGTATGCAGCAGAAACTGACAAGAAACCTGGCAGCAGAATTTTCCTTTTTTCTCGCCGTGCCCACCATGTTTGCAGCAACAGCGTATACCTTATTTATAAAAAAATGGCCCGGCAGTTCCGGTAGTGTTCAGAAAGGCATTGCGCTGATTACTTCTACCCAGGAGAATACCGTGTCGTTTATTATTGGGAATATAGTGGCATTTGTAGTGGCCATGCTGGCTATCCGCTTTTTTATTAATTTTCTGAAAGTGTATGGATTTAAGCCTTTTGGTATTTACCGGATCGTGGCGGGTATTGTGCTCCTTATCTTATTGTTCACCGGTATTATTCAAAAATAAAAAAAACAACCCGACAATAATTCAATTAAACCAAAATCAAAAAATAAAAACATGAAAAAAATTATTCTAAGCCTGCTGGTAGCTGTTGTCCTGGCTTCTTGTTCAAACAATGGCAAAAAGATTAAAGTAGAAGGAACAAAAGGAGAGATTTTTTACAAAGGGGATGGTGTAACAGAAGATGACGCAAAAAAAACCGGGGAATTTTTAAAAAATGAATCATATTTCATGGCTGATAAGGCTTCCACCGTTCAAATCACAAAAGAGGGT
>JBKJLR010000403.1:0-2619 GCA_046596865.1 Chitinophagaceae bacterium | reverse complement strand
TTTTCATTCCTGACATCTTCAGCAAAAACAAACGCCTGTTGTAAGCATTTGAGGGCTTCTGCATATTTTCCCAATCCCATTAACTGATAACTTTTTTGCACCAAAGCAACTCCTTCTGCAATTTTATTATTCTTCCGCTTTCCGATTAATAACTGCTGTTCTGCATAGTTAAGTGCTGAGTCCCTGTTTATTTCCTGGTAATAGAAATAAATATTACTGGCTGCTTTATATCGCAGTGGTCCATCTGGCGCATTTATAAAAGCCTTTTGCAAACTATCAATATTGCTTACTTGTGCGTTGGCCAAAACAGACAGTAAAAAAAACAGGCCTATTGTTAAAAAAACTTTCATTCCTGTATATTTAATTAATTGGTAATTGAATAATAAACTCACTTCCTTCCCCCTCGTTCGTCTCCACTTTAAACTCGCCACCATGTACTTTAATAATATCATAGCTTAATGATAAGCCCAAGCCTGTTCCCTGCCCGGTGGGTTTTGTAGTAAAAAAAGGTTGAAATATTTTATCTAATATTTTTTGCGGGATACCCGGGCCATTATCTTTTACGCTTATTAAAACTTTATCACCAACTTTTTTCGTACTCATCCAAACAGCAGGAGTTTTACTGTTATCTGATTCTGAGAACCCTCCTTTGGAAGACAGGGAGGCCGCATAAAACGCATTAGTGAGTAAATTCAAAATAACCCTTCCGATATCCTGTGGAGTAATATATATTTTTCCAATGCTAGTATCAAAATCAGTTTTCATTGTTGCATTAAATGATTTATCCTTTGCTCTTAAACCATGATAACTTAATCGTAAATATTCATCACACAATACATTGATATCTGTTAGCTCTTTTACCCCGCTGCTGCTTCTTGAATGTTGTAACATTCCTTTTACAATGGCATCGGCTCGTTTACCATGATGGTTTATTTTTTGCTCGTTTTCTTTAATATCATTCAGCAGTATTTTCACTTCATCAATATTTCCTTTGTCTATTTCCTGTCCTGCCTCATCAATCAATTCAGTATTTACTTCCGAAAAGTTATTGACAAAGTTTAACGGGTTTTGAATTTCATGTGCAATACCTGCGGTAAGTTCGCCAAGGCTGGCCATTTTGGCTGATTGGATTAGTTGAGTCTGTGTTGTTTTCAAGTCTAATAATGTGCTTGCAATTTCATTTTTCTGTTCTTGCAGCAAAGCATTAGCCATTCGTTGATTCCGGATGTTCCTGTATAACAGTAATGCAATAAAAATCAGCAACAGCAATCCGGCAAGTGAAGCGTAGATTTTTAGTTTATTCCGATAAGCTATTTGCTTCCTTTTAATTTCATTTTGTCGCTCTTGTACTTTAAAAGCAACTGATTTAACAGCCATTACTTTCTCGCTGCTGAGAAGACTATCCTTTGCGGCCATTGCAATCTTCAGATAACGTAGAGCAGTCAGAGGTTCTTTTGGTTCATATAGTGATGACAAAAGAGTAGCAGCATTCAATTCCATATTCTTAACTGCATTCTTTAAAGAAAATTCGTATGCCTTTTTTGCATAGTAAATTGCGGAATCGGTCATTCCACGGTCTTTGAAAAAAGCCGCCAGGTTCACACTTGACACAGCTCCCGGGTATTTATGATAATACCAGAGAGCCAATTCGTCATTTCCTTTTTTGGCATAACTATTTCCCAATGTAGGAGCAATGCCTCGCAATATAAAATTATTCCCCATTCCTTTTGCTGTATCCTCTGCCATTTTTGCATAGAGAAGAGCTGAGTCTGTCATATTCAGATTATCATAAGCATCGGCTGCACGCCAAAATGTAACTGCATAAAAAAATGAATCTGGCGAATTCTTTGTTAATTGCCTGGTCTGGTGAAAATACCTCAATGCTTCATGATAATCCTTTAGGCTCATATAAACATTCCCTACCCTGATCATGGCGAATGCCTGGTCATACCTGAGGTTATGCTTTTGGGCAATCTCCAGTGCTTTTAGTCGCAATTCTAATCCCTCTGTAAGATTCCCCCTGTTAGTGAAGTAATAGCATAGGGACAGCAGGGCTTTAATTTCGCCGGTTGGGTAGCCAACTCGTCGTGATATCTCTAATGCTTTTTGTCCATAATAAAAACTTGTATCTGTAACACGGTCACGATAGGCTTCTGCAAGTTGTGTCATAATCAAAGCCTGAACAGTGTGATCTTTAGCCTTTTCTAAATCCTGTTTAAGTTTGTCTACCTGGAGTATATCCATATTCTGCCCATAAGATGAAAGACATAGTATAATGCTTAAAAGGAATAGTATGCTTCTTTTCATATGCAGATGACTTTTAACCGGGTAATTCAATAATAAAAATACTTCCTTCTCCTTCTTTTGTTTCTACTTGTAATTCACCACCTTGTCCTTTCGTTACAATATCATAACTTAACGATAAACCCAAGCCAGTTCCTTGTCCTGTTGGTTTGGTAGTAAAGAAGGGTTGAAAGATTTTGTCTAATACTTTGGGGGGATTGCCATTGCCGTTATCACTAACAGAAATTAAAACTTTATCTCCAATTTTTTTGGTGCTTATTGAAACAGTTGGTTCATAACCCTTCGACAAACTCAGAGTGACACCGGCTTCGACAG
>JBKJLR010000370.1:0-4238 GCA_046596865.1 Chitinophagaceae bacterium | reverse complement strand
GCATGCCTGGATTAAAGTAAAAGCGAATATCCGCAACAACGATGGGCTGCTGGAGCATAAGCTAATTGAAACAACAGTAGGTCGTGTAATATTTAATCAGCATGTACCAAAAGAAGTGGGATTTGTAAATACACTATTGACCAAAAAGAATCTTCGTGAAATTATTGGCGACATTATCAAAATCACCAATGTTCCTAAAACAGCGAAGTTCCTGGATGATATTAAAACATTAGGTTTCCGCACTGCCTTCCAGGGAGGTTTGTCCTTTAGTATTAATGACCTCATTATTCCTGATACAAAAGAAGAGATGCTGGATAATGCAAAAGGTGAAGTGGATGAAGTGTGGGAAAGCTATAACATGGGTCTTATCACTAATAATGAACGTTACAACCAGATCGTTGACATCTGGAGCCGTGTTGATACAAGAATTACTGAATCATTAATCCGTGAATTGGCAAATGACAGGCAGGGTTTCAATTCAGTTTATATGATGCTTGATTCGGGTGCAAGAGGCTCTAAACAGCAAATTAAGCAGCTGGCTGGTATCAGGGGATTGATGGCGAAGCCAAGGAAATCTGGTTCTACCGGAAGTGAGATCATTGAAAATCCGATTCTCTCCAACTTCAAAGGTGGGTTGAATGTATTGGATTATTTTATCTCTACTCACGGTGCCCGTAAAGGATTGGCTGATACAGCTCTTAAAACAGCTGATGCAGGTTACCTGACCCGTCGTTTGGTTGACGTTTCACAGGACATGGTTATCACGGAAGAAGATTGCGGAACACTTCGGGGTATTGCCACTTCTGCATTAAAAGATAATGAGGATATAATTGAGCCATTGAGCGACAGGATAGCGGGTCGTACTTCCTTGCATGATGTATTCGATCCGGTGAGTGAAGACATGCTTGTGGCCGGTGGTGATGAAATTACAGTTGATATTTCAAGAAAAATAGAAGAAGCCAGCATTGAATTTGTAGAGATACGTTCCGTACTTACCTGCGAAAGTAAGCGGGGAGTTTGTGTGAAGTGCTATGGTAAAAACCTGGCGAGCGGCAATATTGCTCAGCGGGGTGATGCTGTTGGTATCATTGCGGCCCAATCAATCGGTGAGCCGGGAACACAGTTGACACTTCGTACCTTCCACGTAGGTGGTGTAGCCGGTTCTGCTTCCGTAGAATCCACTTTAGCTGCCAAATTTGATGGTACCATACAGTTTGATGGCTTACGTACAGTTAATATTGATAACAAAGACGGGGTTAAAACTCAGGTTGTAATCGGACGTACCGGTGAGGTTCGTATCATTGATACTAAAAATGACCGTTTGTTGATTACCAATAACATTCCTTATGGTGCTACGCTGAATGTAAAAGATGGTCAGAAAGTAAACAAAGGGGAGATTGTCTGCACATGGGATCCGTTCAACAACGTAATCATGGCAGAGATAAACGGTACGGTTAAATTTGATAACGTTATCGAAGGTGTTACTTACCGTGAAGAATCTGATGAGCAAACAGGTCACAGAGAGAAAGTAGTTATTGAGACCAGGGATAAAACCAAAATACCTTCTATTATAGTATCAGGAAAAGATGACAAATCCTATAACCTTCCCACAGGTAGTCATATCATTATAGAAGAAGCGGATGAAGTAAGAGCTGGTCAGGTAATTGTGAAGATTCCCCGTGTACTTGGTAAGTTAAGAGATATCACCGGTGGTCTTCCTCGTGTAACGGAACTGTTTGAAGCAAGAAACCCAAGTAATCCTGCTGTGGTTTCTGAAATTGATGGTGTTGTATCTATGGGGGCCATTAAAAGAGGTAACCGTGAAATAATCATTGAAGCAAAAGATGGTGTGCAGAAGAAATACCTAGTTCCGTTGACAAGACAGATCCTTGCACAGGATGGAGACTTTGTAAAAGCAGGGGTTCCATTGAGTGACGGTCAGATTGCACCTTTCGATATTCTTTCTATTAAAGGACCCTTCGCTGTGCAGGAATATGTGGTGAATGAGATCCAGGAAGTTTATCGCTTACAAGGGGTGAGAATTAATGACAAACACATTGAGTGTATCGTTCGTCAGATGATGCGTAAAGTGAACATTGTTGATCCGGGAGATACACGATTCCTTGAAGATGATTTAACTGATAAGTTTGAATTTGTAGAAGAGAACGATTACATCTATGATAAGAAGGTGGTGACAGAGATAGGTGATAGTGGCAAACTTCGTGCAGGGCAAATTGTATCCTTGCGTGAAGTGCGGGAAGAAAATTCGGTACTTCGCCGGAATGACAAAAAACCAGTTGAGTACCGTGATGCAAAACCTGCCACTTCTTCTCCAACCTTGCTGGGTATCACTAAAGCATCGTTGGGTGTACCAAGCTGGATATCGGCCGCATCATTCCAGGAAACTACGAAAGTGTTGTCATCAGCTGCTATTAATGGTAAAACAGATGACATGCTTGGATTGAAAGAGAATGTTATTACGGGTCATCCGATACCTGCGGGAACAGGATTAAGAGAATTTGAGAATATGATAGTGGGTAGCAAGGAAGAATATGAATTGCTGCAGACTGCCCGTGAAGCGATGGCGTTTGACGAAGAAGAATAATCACTGGTTAAGCTTTTGTGCCGGGATTTAAGAGATATGGAGCAGGGAGATTTCTTCCTGCTCCTTTTTTTTAACAGTATTAAATGAGACAGTAAAAAAAATATCTGCCAAATCCTAAGAATCCGTTAATCTGGTATCCTTGCTTATATTTACCCCCCTGTACATGTTTAAATTTGCTTAAAACAGATTGAATGAAAAATGGATTAGTTATCTGGAATGTTATATTGAGTCTTACCGTTGGGATTCTGCTTATTATGCAACTAGGCGCTAAAAAGCGTAGTACAGTTGGTTCAAAAACATCAAGTAGTGACAGTACGGTAGTGAATAAGCAATTCGGTATTGCTTATTTTGAAATGGATTCTGTTGCTGCCAATTTCGATATGGTAAAAGAACTCAAAACAGAATTAAGCAACAGGGAAGAATTGATCAATACCGAAATGACAAACCGGAATAAAGCGTTACAGCAAAAATTTAATTATTACCAGAACCAGGCACAGGGAGGCAGTTTGTCACAGGCGCAGTCAGAAGCGGCGAGCAAGGAGATGAAAGATATGGATGAGGAAATGAAGAACAGAAAACAGCAATTGGACCAGGATTACAATAATTTCATGATGACAAAACAGAATGAAATCAAAACAAAAATAGAAGATTTTTTGAAAGATTACAATGCCAAAAAAAATTACTCCTACATTGTTTCATATGAGCAGGGCTTATTCTATTTCAAGGATACAGCATATAATATTACGGCGGATGTTGTCAGAGGGTTGAATGAAAAATATAAGCCGGTAAAAAAGAAATAATATCGTTACTACTAAAAAAGGTGTCCTTCCAGGCTGGAGGGACTTTTTTTTGTCACGGTTTGTTCAAAAAATAATTCCTTAATTTGTGGATATGGAAGATTTTAAAAAACTATTTGATTCTTTTTTATCATTAAAAGTAGGTGTGGTGGGGGATGTGATGCTTGATACTTATATGTGGGGTAAAGTGGACCGTATCTCTCCCGAGGCACCAGTTCCGGTGGTATCACTACAAAAAAAAGAATACAGAATAGGCGGAGCAGGAAATGTGGCGTTGAATTGCCGGTCATTGGGAGCTCAGGTTTCCATACTATCAGTTACCGGTGATGATACAGAAGGTCTTTTGCTTGAAGAGTTGCTTTCCGGCAGTAACATTGATGCATCCTATATTGTAAAAAGTATGGATCGTATTACGACTAATAAAACAAGAATCATCAGCCGTAACCAACAAATGTTGCGACTGGATGCAGAAATAACGGATGACCTGGAAAGCCGTGATGAAAAGGCTTTGCTGGATAAGGTACAGACTTACATTTCAACAGTTGACCCGGATATCATCATCATGCAGGATTATAATAAAGGAGTATTAACGGAAAAAATAATCCATGAAGTAATTCAACTGTGCAGGCAGGCCGGTGTCCTCACAGCCGTTGACCCCAAGCGAAAAAATTTCTTTGCTTACAGGCAGGTAGATATTTTTAAACCGAACCTGAAAGAAGTGAAGGAAGGATTAAATATTTTAGTTGATAAAATCAATGAGCCTTCGCTTCAGAATATTCATACAGAATTGGTAAATATGCTGAGTCATAAAATTTCATTCATCACTCTTTCTGAAA
>JBKJLR010000197.1:0-7393 GCA_046596865.1 Chitinophagaceae bacterium | reverse complement strand
TATTCTTCATATCTATCCACCAGGCAATGCCGGCCCATAAAAGAAAGACACCCAGCAATCCCGCCAAAAATGCTTTCCCAGATTTCTGATGCACCAGCACTGCTACTAACAGGGAAGTAATTGCTATCCCCCACCACGGAAGAAATAAGCCGCTGATAAAAGCCAGTAATGCTGTAAGAATTATTGCTACTAAAAATTTCATACGATTATTTTATAATTTCTAATCCAGTAATATTTTTTAATCTTTCAGCCCACTTAGTACTTCCTACTCCCCACTAACCTTTTCTAAACTTCATCACCCACTTTACACTCTTATCCGTCCTGTCGCCATCCCTCATAAACCAAAGTTTATTGTATTTGCCTTCCACCCAATTATTAAGATAGTCATCATAGTATTTACTACCGGGGTTCCCACTTTGACCACCGGGATAAACCCCGTAAGCTTCCGTTGGGGTAGACATTTGCACTATCATCCGCCAGCTGGGGCCATGACTATGCGTAACGGCATTTATTATGTTTCCGTGACCTCCCACTTTTAAACCGGGTCTTGAAAATCCTTTTAAATCTTTTATTAAATGGTATACTGTCGGATTTTTGAATTTTGTCCATTCTAATTTTCCGTCTGCCTCTTTTTTGGATAAATCAACAGATGCTTTCTTCAAGGCCGCGGTAACTACATCAAATAGTGTTTCTTTTTGTGTGGTAGTGATGTCATCAATAAACTTCGATGCTGTATCTTTTTTCAGCAGCTCCATTGTAGTTTGTTCATTCGGCCAGGGAGACATGGGATTTGTTCTTGATAATTCATCCCGCCATATGCCAGCCATCAAACTATCTGACCAGCATTGATACACCGTTTGCCCTTTTGAATCCGGTGAAGCCATCAAATCCCAGTTTTTTACCAGGTCCAGGTATTTTTTTTCTGTAGCATTCAACTCATTTTCCTTTACAAACTTCAACAATGTAGTTATTTGATCTTCGGCCAATGAATTAAAATAATTATTCTGCAACTGCATCATGTCTGTGGGAGTAATGCCTGTCATACTTAATAATTTATTCTCAATACTAACGCCCCTGGCTGTAATGTAGCTACCGGGAATAAAATACGGATAGGTTGAATCAACAGGCCGCTGGTTAGCACTTTCTAAAAATCCCCGTGCCGGGTTTTTACTGTGCGGATTTTCTGCCTGTGGAATAAAGCCCTGCCACATATAGCTGCTGTCTTCACCCGGCATCACATACAATCCTTGCCTGTCCCAACGTGCCGGAAATCTTCCCTGCTGCCAGATGGCAATATCTCCGCCTTTAGATGCAAAAACAAAATTTTGACCCGGGCAATCAAATGTTTTGATAGCCGCTGCATAATCATCATAATTTTTTGCCCGGTTCAATTTATAAAATGTTGCGGCTTCGTTGCTGGGGTCATGTGCAACCCAGCGAACAGCAAGGTTTCTTTTGTTAGATAAGTCATTGGAAAAACTTTCATCAAACATTACCGGTCCGAATACAGTGTAAGCAACTGTATCCATAACATCATTTCCACCCTTTACTTTAATAGTTTCTATTTTACGGGTGGTATTTTCCCATTTACCATTAAACCAATACCCGGCTTTTGTTTTGTCTTTGAATTTTATTTCATAATAATCTTTCACATCCCGCTGGGCATTAGTAACCCCCCAGGCAATGCTATCATTAAACCCTATTATAATAAATGGACTGCCCGGCAATGAAACCCCATAAACATTGCTGGAAGGAGTTTGCAACTGCATTTCGTACCAGATGGAGGGCAATGAAAGTTCCAGATGCGGATCATTACAAAGAATGGGTGAACCGCTTTGTGTTTTGCTACCGGCCACTACCCAATTATTGCTACCATTATTTATGTCAGGCTTGGAAATTTCATGAGCAGTGATGATTTCTTTTTTGCCAAAATATAATGAGTCAGCAGTTGCCGGTTGCACAGGAATAATTCCCGGCTTGTCAAATGCTGTACCTGCCGGTACAATCGGCATTAACGAATCGGGAACCTGTGGATACATCATTTTTAATTCATCGGGAATAAAACCAGTTTTGGCATTGGTATGAGTCAAATCATTTTCTGTTCCGGAAGAAAGCATTTTGGCCATCATCTTCAATAATAAAGCAGTGCGGATATTCGTCCATTTCTCCGGCTTAATATCGAGAAGCTTATATTCTATTGGTAGTTCGCTTTCTTTAAGAGAATTGATATAAGCATTCACTCCGTTGGTATAAGCATTAAACATGGCTTTTGATGTGGGGTCTTTATCCACTTCTTTCATCGCATTCTCAGCGGCAAATACCATTCCCAGTCGTCTTTGCTCTTTATCAAAATTGATGGCCTTCTTCCCGGCAATCTCACTGGCCCTGCCCGCTGCAGCTTTTGTCTGTAAATCCATCTGGAACAATCGGAATTTTGCATGCAGGAAACCCTGGATGAAATACAGGTCTTCGTCATTCTCTGCAAATACATGGGGTACCAATCTTTCATCAAAATATACTTCGGCTTTTCCTTTTAAATCAGGGAACGAAAGGTCTGCATCAAAATGCTGACCCGAAGGTTCGGCATTTTGCCAGAAACCATGCTGTGGACTAATAAATTTTCCAAGTGGCATCGGCAATGGCCCCAATGGCCTGTTGAAAGCAAAAATAAGACCGGCAGTAACAATGGTTGAAATGGCAAAAGGAACGATACGCATAAGCAATGAAATGATGAGGAAAGATAAGAATTAATAAAGTAGAGATAATACTGATTATTTTTAAAAAGTATTGCTACAATGAGGCATGATAATAAGGACTGCAAACAGACATGCAAAGGAATGAAGTTCGGGGTTGAGTTTTTTTTCTTAATTTCAATAAAATTAAAAACTATGGTAATATTAATTGTAGTTGGTATTCTCGTCCTCGTTATTATCTGGCTTGTCAGCTTGTATAACGGATTGGTTCGTTTGCGCAACAGGAGGCAAAATGCTTTTGCCGATATTGATGTGCAGCTCCGTCAGCGTCATGACCTGATTCCTCAATTAGTAGAAACTGTAAAGGGATATGCCGGGCATGAAAAAGAAGTATTCATCAAAATAACCGAGGCCCGCAGCGCTGCAATGGCCGCTACGTCAATTGATGGTAAAATAGCAGCTGAACAACAATTAACAACCGCTCTTGGGGGGTTAAAAGTACAGGTGGAAGCGTATCCTGATTTAAAAGCCAATCAGAATTTTTTACAACTTCAGGAAGAACTCAGTGATATTGAAAATAAACTGGCGGCTTCAAGACGTTTCTTCAATGCGGCTACCACGGAGTACAACAATTCGGTTGAATCTTTCCCCAGCAACCTGATTGCAAATAATTTTGGATTTAAACGGGAGATCATGTTTGACCTGGGAACGGACACCCGCAAGCAAATGGAAGAACCACCAAAAATTCAATTCTAAATGCCCCTTTACATCTCTCCGCCAATTGGCGGAAGAATTGCTAAATGCAGACCCTCAAAGAAAATATCTGATTCTTTTTATGCATAAATGTAAATGAAGGTGCAATACATTGGATTAGATAAACAGATCAGGAAAAATAATTTCAACTCAGTTCTTTTACTGATTGCGTTCCCATTATTATTATTGGCAATGTCTTATGCATTGGTTTATTTTCTAAAAAATCAACATAACCAGGATCCTAATCAACTTTTTCTGCAAGCCGCCCCTGCTGTGCTGGGAGCAGTTGGTGTATGGTTTCTTATTGCATGGGCCGGTCACTCTTCGTTTATCCGCATGGCCACCGGTAGCAAGCCGTTGGACAGGATAGAAAATAAAAGGGTTTATAATCTTATAGAAAACATTTGCATATCCCAGGGCATGACGATGCCAAAGGTTTACATTATAGAAGATGATTCACTGAATGCCTTTGCGAGTGGCATCAATGCTAAAAGTTATTCTGTTTCCCTGTCAAGAGGGCTGATCAATAAATTAGATGATGATGAACTCGAAGGTGTAATTGCCCATGAAATTACACATATTAAAAACCGGGATGTCCGCCTGCTTATTGTTTCCATCATCTTTGTCGGCATTTTTGCTTTTCTTGCTGAACTGGCATTTCGCAGCCTCCGCTTCGCCGGAGGTAAAAGAGATAAGGACAGCAAAGGAAGCGGGGGTATTATTTTAATAGCGATTGTAGTTACAGCTATTGCCTATTTTATTTCTATTCTTCTTCGTTTTGGCATCAGTCGTAAAAGAGAATACCTGGCAGATGCCGGTGCTGCTGAAATAACCAAGAAACCTTATGCTCTTGCCAATGCACTTCGGAAAATTTCCGGCGACCCGTTGATAGAAGCAGTGGAAAGTCGTGACGTAGCACAGCTATTTATTGATAACCCAAAGCCATCTGTACATAAATCTGCTTCATGGGATAATATGTTTGCTACACATCCGCCGATTGATAAGAGGATTGAGTTGTTAGAGCAATTTGCGTAAAGCCTCCCTGCCCTCCGAAGGAGGGTTCTTAGTTTCCGCTGTATTGATGTTTTCTTTACTCATTCGAAATGGGTGATGTTAAAATTCAAAATAATCTTTAAGAAATTTATGGCAATAATTTTTTTAGCAATAAAGAAATTTTAAATAGTCAGAGTCTAAAGCCCCTCCTGCGGAGGGGTTTGGGGAGGCCGCATCTATCTCTTTCCCCCCAGCATCGGTACAAAAGAAAAATGATCAAACACTTCTTCCTTCAATGCTCCGTTTTCTAATTTGGTTATCCGCATCATCTGTTGTGTATCGCCTGCCCCCAGCGGAATAACCATCATCCCACCGTGTTTTAATTGCTCAATCAATTTTTGCGGAATCTCAGGTGCTGCAGCTGTAATGATTACTTTGTCAAAAGGAGCATATGTAGGCAGGCCCTGGTACCCATCGCCATAAAAAAATTTTATAGAAGTATATTTCTTTAAAAATTGAAACGACTTATTGGAGTCAAACAATTTTTTTTGCCGTTCAATCGTATAAACCTGGGCGCCCATTTCTGCCAGCACTACTGCCTGGTAAGCACTGCCGGTGCCTATCTCCAGTACTTTATGAAATGGCTGTACTTCCAGCAACTGACTCTGATAAGCAACTGTGTAAGGTTGCGAAATAGTTTGCCCTTCGCCAATGGGAAAAGCTCTGTCTTCATAAGCCTTTTCATCAAAAGCAGAATCGAGAAAAAAATGACGGGGAACTTCTAATACCGCATCCAAAACTCTATCATCACTTATACCTTTGGAATTGATAAGCTGCACTAATTTTTTGCGAAGGCCTTTGTGGCGGTAAGAGTCGTCTGTTGGTCTGCTCATGAAAATAAGGTGGTTACCGTTCGGTTTATTTGTTTTTTCTGTTATTGTAAGCAGCAATATTGGGGCCTGCAATGGCTGAATTTATTGTCTTTACTATTTCATCAAACATTTCAATGATTGTGTCATAGTTGTTGAAGGGGGCTGTGATAATAATTACCGGAATAGGGAATTTTACTAAATTTTGTTGAAAAGAAAGGCTACGGTCAAAAGTGATAAGGTGAGTAAATCCTGCATCTGTCATTAACAGTAGCAGTTCACCGTTTTTTTTAGAATTCCATTTTTGTTCTGAAATTGTTGATACCTCGATTCCCCTATCTGAAAAACGGTATCTGAGTTTGACCGGCACATTTTCATCAAGCAATAATTTCATTTATCTTCTCCAATTTAGACGATTGAAATAATCTTGCCGCAGATTCCAACACACCTTGTACCTGCTCTTTTGATACACCAGGAAAGTTTTCAAAAAAATCATCCAGACCTACACCGGCTTCCAGGTGATAGAAAAGCGTATCCACAGTAACTCTTGTTCCTTTAAAAACAGGCTTGCCCCATTGAATTTCCGGAGAAACAGTTATATAGTTGTGAAGATTCATAAGTTAAAATTAGCAATTATTATTGTGATTTGTCTGATAATTATAAGCAAACGCTTTTTGGCTGTATGTATCGTTTGTTGATATAATAAGTTAATTGCAAGGTATAGGAATGGAGATAAAATGAGAAAATAGAAAGTTATAATTTTCATGGTACTGCTAATATCATAAATTTATATATTATAGCAAGTTTATAAAACTACACACAATTTTATGATAAGAGATATAGAAAAGAAGAAAGAGGCAGCAAGAAAAAAGTCACTTGGAGAATTAGGAGAACTATTTGCATTAAAAGCATTGGTGGATAAAAAGTTCGACAGAATCAGGAATTTAAATGACAACACAATGAATGTAACTTTCGCTGATATAGAATGTGAGAAAGATGGACAAAAATATATAATTAGTGTAAAAGCTAGAAACAAATACCAAAAAGACGGTAAACTAAATACTAGATACAATCTTGGACAGGACGTTTATGAAAAATCTCTATCCGCCGAGAAAAAATACAATGCTACAGCTTATTGGATGGCAATACAATTTGACCACAAATCATTTTCCATTTATTTTGGCTCCTTAAAGGAATTAAACGGAAGGAAAGCAATTCCAGTAAATAAATGTGAGGAAGGAAAAATTGGAGAGATTTGGGAAGACAACAAACGACATTATTTTGATTTTGAATATTACACTAATAATAAAATAAAATTTGCTCCTAATTATGCCGCAGATGAGAAGTGACATTTCAAATTTCCAACTCCAATAATGCAAATCGTTACAACTTCATATCCCCAATCACCGCCTGTATCTTCTCATCCAACTCCTTATTCACTTTTTCAAACTCTTCAGCATTATTTAGTTTTGCATTCACACTAAAATAAAATTTAATCTTTGGCTCTGTACCACTTGGCCTTGCAGATATGCTGCTGCCATCGGCTAATATAAATTGCAGCACATTCGATTTAGGCAAATCAATTTTCCACTCCTCTCCTGTTTGCGGGTTGTTTCCTTTTTGCAGTTCATAATCCAGCAACTGCACTACATCAGAACCATTAATTGATTTGGGTAGGTTATTGCGATAGCTTTCCATCATGGCTGTTATCTGCTGCTGGCCATCCATTCCTTTTTTGGTGATAGAGACAAGATGCTCTTTATATAAACCATACTGCACATACAAGTCAATCATTTTTTCGTACAAGCTCCTGCCCTTTTCTTTTTCATAAGCGGCCATCTCGCAAAGCAATGCCACTGCACTGATGCCATCCTTATCTCTTATTTTATCTCCAATCATTAATCCGAAACTTTCCTCCCCGCCGATAATATAATTCTCTTTACCTTCTTTCTGACGGATTAGTTCCGCTATCCATTTAAAACCCGCCAGCACCCTGTAGCAGGCCACATTATTTCCTTTTGCAATGGCATCTATCATTGGTGTAGTAACGATGGTAGTTATCACCATATCATTTTCCTGTGCTAT
>JBKJLR010000163.1:0-10816 GCA_046596865.1 Chitinophagaceae bacterium | reverse complement strand
CTCCATTTTAAATAAAAAACCTAAACGTGCCGACATTTATTGGTTTGTACATGTGGACACTGTAGATGATCCTTACACTTGTGAGTACAAAGTGGAGCATATCATTCCAAATGATATTATCCGGGTGGATTTCAAGTTAGGTTTCCGTATGGAGCCAAGAATCAACCTTATGTTTCGTAAAGTGGTAGAAGATTTAGTGGCTAATAAAGAGGTAAATATCATCAGCCGTTATGAAAGCCTTGCCAGCAGCAACACGGTTGGCGACTTCCAGTTCATGGTGATGGAAAAATATTTAAGCCAGGATAATGAACTACCGTTTACAGAAAGGGTAATTATGAAATTCCATTTCTGGCTGAAAGAGCATAGTCTTTCAGAAGAAAAAGGGTTTGGGTTAGATGCAGCCAATGTCACCGTTGAAAAATTTCCACTGATTGTGGCACCCGTAACTAATCTGAAACTAAAACGGATAATAGAAAGTTAAGAATGCGTGAAAACAAATTTCCATATCCCGGCCCGCAACTTTAATTTTGCATTTGTTTTAATAAAAGGCGGTTTGCTCAAATATACACCCGCCGTCATCTATGTCTATTAATACAAAAAAAGTTACTCCGTTAGGAGTATTAGTTGCGCTGGGCATTATTTTCGGAGATATTGGAACTTCCCCTCTATATGTTTTCAATGCCATCATTGGAACAAAAGTAATTACAGAACAATTAATTGTTGGGAGCCTCTCTTGTATTATCTGGACTCTTACCCTTCAGACAACAATTAAATATGTATTATTAACCCTGAAGGCTGATAATAAAGGTGAAGGAGGTATTTTTTCTCTATTTGCTCTTGTACGAAGGCGAAAAAAATGGTTGGTGATTGCTGCCATGATTGGCGGCGCAGCACTGATTGCCGACGGAATGATTACCCCTCCTGTTACTATTACATCGGCGATAGAAGGGTTAAAACAAATTCCATCACTGAGCCATATTTCCACCTGGACAATTGTATATATCGTTCTGGGTATAATCACCCTCTTATTCATGATGCAACAATTTGGAACAGGTTCTCTCGGAAAATTTTTTGGACCCGTCATGACCCTCTGGTTTTTAATGCTGGCCGCTATGGGAATGCTGCATTTTTTTGATGACCTGAATATTTTTAAAGCTCTTAATCCATACCACGCAATTGATTTACTTAGTAACTATCCTAACGGCTTTTGGATATTGGGTGCAGTATTTTTATGTACTACAGGAGCAGAAGCATTATACAGTGACCTTGGTCATTGCGGTAAAGGTAACATCCGCATATCCTGGATATTTGTAAAAACCTGCCTTATACTGAACTATGTTGGGCAGGGTGCCTGGCTGCTGGCCAATTATAATGGTCAATCGTATAATCCCGCATTAATGAATCCATTTTACAGTATTATGCCTGAATGGTTTCGAATGGCAGGTGTCATCATCGCAACAGCGGCCGCCATTATTGCCAGCCAGGCTTTAATATCCGGATCATTTACTTTGATAGGTGAAGCTATGCGTCTAAACCTATGGCCAAAACTCAGGGTCAAATATCCATCAGAAGAAAGAGGGCAGTTATACATTCCGGGAGTCAATACGCTTTTATATATTGGCTGCGTGGGTATTGTACTTTACTTCCGTGAATCTAAACATATGGAGGCGGCTTATGGTCTTGCCATAACATTATGCATGATTGCCACTTCTATCTTGTTTGCAAACTACCTGGTGTTAAGAAGGGTGAAATCAATTTATATTTATTTGTATCTTATTGTCTACTTCTGCATTGAAGGGGCATTCCTGGTTGCCAACCTTAAAAAGTTTCCTCACGGCGGTTATGTTGCCTTAATTGCCGGTGGCATTTTATTTCTGATAATGTATGCCTGGTTCAGAGCCAGAAAAATTAAAAATCGGTATGTAGAGTTTGTCAGGCTTGATCATTATATCCCCAAAATACAAGAACTGAGCAATGATAAATCTGTACCAAAATATGCAACACACCTTGTTTATCTTACCAGTGCGGATAATATAAAAGAGATTGAGCATAAGATTATTTATTCTATCCTCAGCAAAAAACCCAAACGGGCAGATATATACTGGCTGGTACATGTGGACACACTGGATGAACCTTACACTTGTGATTATAGAGTTGAACATATCATACCTAACGATATTATCCGGGTTGATTTTAAATTAGGATTTCGCAGGCAGCCCCGTATCAATTTGCTTTTTCAGCAGGTGGTGGAAGAACTTGCTGCAAAAAGAGAGATTAATATTTCATCGAGGTATGAAACAGTAGAGAAATACAGGTCCACTGGCGATTTCCAGTTTATCGTGATGGAAAAATACCTGAGTCAGGATAACGAACTCCCTTTCTTTGAAAGAATAATAATGAAATTTTACTTTTGGTTGAAAGAAATCAGCCTTTCGGAAGAAAAAGGATTTAGCCTTGACCAAAGCAATGTTACTGTCGAAAAATTCCCTCTTGTTATCGGTGAAGTAACCCGCATGCCCCTCAGGAGGCTCGATGCTTAGAAAAAGTTGAGCGTTGATTGTTGATAGCCTATTATGCGCTAATTTTCCGAGGGCATTTTATCAACCATAAACTAGTAACCGTTTTGCCAACCTTCATCTGGTATATCCTCACCGGCATTGCCGTTCTTTCCATTCTTGCTTATTTTTTGCAGGAGAAATTAATATTTAAGCCGGAGAAATTAAAACAGGATTTCGAGTTCAAATATGATGCTCCGTTCAAAGAATATTTTTTTGATATAGAACCCGGCGTCCGTATAAATGGTTTGCATTTTTTCAGAGATAACCCAAAAGGGTTGATCTTATACTTTCATGGCAATACCCGAAGTATAAAAGGCTGGGCCAGATACGCCAAAGATTTTTACCGCTACGATTATGATGTGGTATTGCTCGACTATCGTGGTTTTGGTAAGAGCACCGGTAAACGTGGCGAAAAGGAGATGCTGAATGATATGCAATTCATTTATGAAAAATTAAAAGAAAAATATGGCGAAGACCACCTTATAGTTTATGGTCGTAGTATGGGGAGTGGTTTTGCCACCAAATTAGCCTGCGACAATAGTCCCCGCTATCTTATTCTTGATGCACCTTATTTCAATTTTTTACGGGTGATAGAGAGATTTTTGCCCATACTGCCTGTTCGTGTAGTGTTGCGTTTTCACTTGCGTACGGATCTCTGGATACCAAAAGTTAAATGCCATACCTACATTATTCACGGAACAAAAGATGTATTAATTCCTATCCGGCATAGCGAAGCCCTGCAAAAGATAAACCCACGAATGATAACGCTGATCCGTATCCATGGGGGCGGTCACAATAACCTTCCTTCCTTTGACGAGTACCACAATTTTGTAAGGGATATCCTAAAACAATGACGGTATTGCCCGATAATTGTTAATGATTATCCAATTGAGATTTTAGCCCCTACTGTGGAATATGTTTTGAACATCTATGAAAAAAGATGTTGTTCATGAAATCAAAACTCTACTTTTTACTGTTGGCTGGAATGAGTTTTTTTGTATTCTCCTGTAAAACAGCCAGTAAGCTTTACGAAAAAGGTAATTACGATCAGGCAGTAGAACTTGCTGTAAAGAAATTGCAGAAAGACCCCAATGATTCCAAATTACTTGATATTATTCAAAGCTCTTACCGGTATGCCGTTAACGATCATGAAAGTCGTATCCGTAATAACTCAGAAAGCAGCAATGAACTGAAATGGGAATGGATGTATAATGAATATGCATCTCTCCAGCGGATGTACGATGTTATTTACAAAGTACCTTCTGTTTTAAATATTGTAAAGCCTCTTGACTATTCTTCTTACCTCACTACCTATAGTGAAAAAGCCAGTGATGTCCGTTACAACAGAGGACTTGCTTACATGCAGCATTACGATAAGCAAAGTTATCGCAATGCCTACCGTGAGTTTCAATCTGCTTCACATTTTAAATCCGGCGACCGTGATGTAGTTCAAAAAATGAATGAGGCATATGATTATGCCGTAACCAATGTTGTTATACTGCCGATGCAGCAATATGGCGGGTATTCGTACGGTTCTTATTCTGGTGGTGCTAATAATTTCGATGACCAGCTAATCCGCAGTCTGCAATACAATTCCGGGAATGAATTTGTAAAATTTTACTCTTCCTGGGACGCCAGGAGTCAAAATATCAGGGCGGATCAGGTGGTGGATATGCGCCTGGCGACCATCAACATTGGCCGGTATCATGACTATAATACATCCAGAAGGGCATCTAAAGAAATTGTCGTAAGAGAAATTGTTTATCGCCCTGATTCTATAGTAAAAGAATATGGCTGGGTGTATGCTGACATCACCAGCACCAGGAGAACCATGAACTCAAATGCAGTACTCCAGGTAAATGTAAAGGATAACGATGGCCGCTGGTTGTGGAGTGATAATTTCAATGGCAATCATAACTGGACCAACGAGTTTGCCACCTACACTGGTGACGCAAGAGCATTAAGCGAAAGTGATAAGCAACTAATGAACAGAAGACAGGAATATGGGCCTTCGGAAAATGAAATAATGAAATGTATGATCGACCAGATAAATAACGATGCACTTTACCGGATAAAGAATTATTTCAACCGGTTTTGATGCCAATTCTTCTCCTTTTAAGGGAGCTACAATAAATAATTTCCCCTATGAGCAAGGACATGATGATCATGTCCTTTTTTTTACTTCACCCCATAGCTCTCCATTTCATGAAGAGGGAGAAGTAGCCCTATCTTTGCAGAGTTTTATTATGAATAAATCAAGATTTAAAAAACTCTGGAAGTGGTTTAAAATAATTGCCCTTGTATATGTTATGATAGGTGCAGCATTATATTTTTTACAGGATCTGTTCATTTTTCACCCCAGGAAACTGCCTGCTGATTATAAATACCAGTTTGATTTTCCTTTCCGGCAGATTGACCTTCCGGTAACTGGTAAAAAAACCCTGAGTATTGTACAGTTTACTGTCCCCGACTCCGTTCGCAAAGGCATCGTATTATATTTTCATGGCAACCGGCAGAATATAAATCGTTATGCAAAATATGCAGCCAACTTCACCCGGAATGGATATGAAGTTTGGATGATGGACTATCCCGGGTATGGCAAATCCACGGGTAAGAGAAGTGAAAAGATCCTTTATGCCGATGCATTGATTTTATACAAAATGGCCATCAGTAAAGTCTCCGTTGAACACATTATTATTTATGGCAAATCCTTAGGAACAGGTATTGCTGCACAACTGGCTTCAGTGAGAGACTGCAAAAGACTGATACTGGAAACACCGTACTATAGCATGGATGCACTGGCAAAACATTATTTCTTTATATACCCGGTGCTACCGATGACAAAATATACACTGCCTACATACCAGCATTTCGAATTTATAAAAGCTCCAGTCACTATTTTTCATGGCACCAAAGATGCAGTGATTCCCTATAAACAAGCCAGTTGGTTGACAGAAAAAAAGAATGGAACTGAGTTAATTACTATTGAAAAGGGACAACATAATAACCTGGCTGACTTTCCCTTGTTCCAACAGAAACTGGATTCACTACTTGCTTTATAATCCTAAGCCAGTATAATATTTTCTGTTTTATTCTTTCTTATCTTTTCCGGAATAGCCGTCATTATTTCCTGCCGCAGCATATCAATTAATCTCTTCTTAACAAAATTCCGATGTACTACAAGGCTAACTTCCCGCATGGGAACAGGTTTTTTAAAATGACGGATAAGCTGGATTTGCTTCCAGGGCATATCTATAGTAGCCAGTTCAGGAACAATAGTAATACCATCATTCAGTTCCACCATCCGGCGCAGTGTTTCAATACTGCCCGCTTCATAATTAAAGTGGCTTTCTTTACTCAGCTTCTGGAGTTCACAAAGGTTTACTATCTGTGAACGAAAGCAATGTCCTTCTTCCAGCATCCACAATTTCCGGGGGTCAATATCCTGTGGTAACAAATAAGTTTTCGCATACGCAATATTTTTTTTGGAAACATAAGCTACCATTTCTTCATAAAACAACACCTGTTCACTGAGGCCTGTCTCTTCCAAAGGTGTGACTAATAGTCCCAGGTCGATCCTGCCTTCCCTTAACCGGGATACAATCAGTTCTGTCGTCATTTCATTCACGGTAAGTTTGACACCTGGATATTTTTTGGCAAAGGGTTGTACAAACAATGGCAACAGGTATGGCGCAAGGGTAGGAATGATACCTATGCGCAGTTCGCCGGAAAGTATTCCTTTTTTATTCTGAACTTTCTCCATCATTAAATTCTTCTCTGCAATGATTTTCCTGGCCTGCTCTAATATTTCTACACCATTTTCTGTTGGCACCACCGGTTGTTTACTCCGGTCAAAAATTTGAATCCCGATTTCCCGTTCCAGTTTTTGCACTTGCATACTCAGCGTTGGCTGGGTAACGAAACAATGATCTGCTGCCGAGGCAAAATGGCGGTAGGTATCAATAGCTATAATATATTCCAGCTGAACCAACGTCATACTTATAGATTTTATCAATGTAAAAGTAAATTATATCAATAAGAATGATGATAAAATTCAGGGAGATTTGTAATTCGCATTTTTTCACCTAAACTGTATAGCCATGAGCGAAAACAAAAAATTAACCTCAGCATCCGGTATCCCGTATTTTGAAAATGAAAACTCGATGAGTGCTGGTGCCAGGGGGCCGTTATTATTAGAGGATTTTATCCTGCATGAAAAGATGGCTCATTTTAACCGGGAGAGGATACCTGAACGGGTAGTGCATGCAAAAGGAAGCGGGGCCTACGGTACCTTTACAGTAACGAATGATCTTACAAAATATACAAGAGCAAAAATTTTTAGCCAGGCAGGTAAAAAAACTAAAATGTTTGCCCGTTTTTCTACCGTGGGTGGTGAAAGAGGTTCTGCTGATACCGAAAGAGACCCCCGCGGTTTTGCTTTAAAATTTTATACCGAAGATGGTAATTGGGATTTGGTTGGAAACAACACCCCCGTCTTCTTCATTAAAGACCCGAAAAAATTTGGTGATTTTATTCATACACAAAAAAGAGATCCATACACCAATTGCAAAAGCCCAACCATGATGTGGGATTTCTGGAGCCTCAACCCTGAAAGCCTTCACCAGGTAATGTTCCTGATGAGTGACAGGGGAACACCTTACAGCTACCGGCATATGCATGGTTTTGGCAGCCATACTTTTAGTTTTTTCAATGATAAGAATGAGAAAGTGTGGGTAAAATTTCATTTCAAAACACAACAGGGGATTAAGAATTTTATCAATGACGAAGCTGTGTTAATGAAAGGGCAAGATCCAGACCACGGACAAAGAGACCTGGTTGCCGCTATTGATGCCGGTGACTTTCCGAAATGGACTGTAAAAGTGCAGATCATGACGCCAGATCAGGCAAAAACATATAAATGGAATCCATTTGACCTGACAAAAACATGGAGCCAAAAAGATTTTCCATTAATCGAATTGGGTGTGATGGAACTGAATGAAAACCCGCAGAATTTCTTTGCAGAAGTAGAACAGTCAGCCTTTGCACCCGCACATGTGGTGGATGGTATCAGTTATTCACCAGATAAAATGTTACAAGGCCGGATACTTTCTTATCCCGATGCGCACCGTCACCGTCTCGGTGCCAACTTTGAACAAATACCAGTGAACAGGTGTCCTTATGCCGTTAATAATTATCAACGGGATGGACAAATGAGAGTAGATGGTAATAGTGGAAAAAGCCCTAACTATTTTCCTAACAGTTTTGACGACATCAAACCGGATGAAAGTTATAAGCAACCTGCCATGACACTCGATACAGTAGTAGCAGATTGGTATGATAGAAATGCGGAAGGAGAAAATGACCATTTTTCGCAGCCCGGTATTTTCTGGAGAGAAGTGTTAAGTGATGTTGACCGGAAAAACCTGGTAAGCAATGTGGTGGGGGCCATGAAAGGTATTGACGGACCAAAGAAAGGAGAAATTATTAACCGTCAATTGTGTCATTTCTTCCGTGCTGATATTGGATTGGGGATGGCGATTGCACAGGGGCTAGGATTAGATATGAATAGCTTGCAGGAGCAAATGCCGGCCAGACATGAAGCAGTAACTGCTTAAAAAATTGAAACATTTATTTCATTCCTTTTGCGCAATAAGAAGAACGAATTCATCTGCAACCGGTGTTAAATTTCCTGAACCAGAAAAATGTTGCCGCCCAGTAATAATAACGGGGCGGCATTTATTATTTAAAAATGAACTCCTCCTTTGTCCTCTCATTTTGAAAGCTAAAAAAACTCCCCATTTTTTAGGGTATGGTCATGCCGGTGCGGGGCAACTCAAAGATCATGGCAAGCCGGCTATTAATAAGTCTTTGAGGTTGCCCACTATCTTCTAAATTACAAACCTGGCAGGGAGTGACAAGCCTTACTAAAGTTTGATTTATCCAAACTGATATATGACCCTTTTAGGGTATTGTCGATTATTCAGACATATCTATCTTTGAAACATGAAAGGTTGGATTTTCTTTTATTTTCTTATTTCGGGGCTGACCACAGCAGCACAGGAAAATGAAACGTATACTGATTTACTAAAATCTGCCGTTGAGGTACAACTATCAGATAGTTTGCAAATTAGTGCGATAACCGGGCAAAGTAATTTTTTAGACACCCTGACTGTAAAAAAATGGTTTTCCCGTCTTTTAGGCTCGGCAAACAATAACCGTCTCAAAAACAGGGGCTATTCCCTGACCGGAAAAATAACATCTAACAAAGTTTTTGATGTATTGGTACTATTTGAAAAAAAGAAAAAAACTGACAGCAGCAGTGTACAGGTTGTTTACCTTATTACCACTAAAAAAGATGGGACCTATATAGCCTCCATCGAAGCGGCTATAGAAGGAACAAGAAAAACTTCTACTTATAATACCATTTCCTGGTTGTATAGCGATTATAGAATTGTACAAAATTCGAATATTTTGGTGAACCAGCAATTTTATACAGAGCTAATACGGTACAAAATAAATAACGCAGGAAGATTCATTTTATCTCCTAATTATTAGCTATTCCTTCATAATATTTTTCTTCCCGCATTTTTCAACGACGCCTTTCAATAGAAAAAAACCAGCCACCCTTTGTACTCTTCTGCCGGATTAAATCAAATAAAAAAGTAACCGGATAATAATAAAAGAAAAAAAGTCCGGCACCCATTGCCGGAATAAATAAGACATATTGAAGCGGACCGGGTTTACTTATCAAACCAATAATGCCTGCGTATACGGCTCCTCCCCCAAGAATAATGGCGGCTACTTTCCTACCCCTGCGGCTCAAGGGCCTGATTTTCTCAATTGCACCTGGAGAAATTATAGTTTCCTCTGTTTTATTATTAAACGATCCGATAATGAATTTCTCCCCGTCTAAATGTGTGATATACCCTTTCAAAATCATTCTTTCTTCAACGCTGTCTTTTATCACTACTCTTACGGCCATCCCTTGCTGGAAATAGCTGACAGCACTTAACTTGCGGGCCGTTAATATTAATTTAAAATCCCCTGACCGTTCCTGCTTATCCTGGGCAGGGGTTTGAAGTCCAACCGCTAATAACAACAAACAAATAATTGATTTCATCAGTACAATTTATTCTTCCAGCAAAACTTTTGATTTTCCTACTTTCAATTTATACCCCACCCCCACTTTCAATGCGTAGTTTCTGTCTGAATGACTAACAGGGAAGTCAAAGCAAACAGGATAGTCATACCCGACTGCAATATCACGGAGAATTTCACTTACAGTTTGTCCAAACGGTCTTTCTGTGTCTTTCGTATCCGTAAAGCCTCCGAATATCAATCCTGCCAGTTTGGAAAGTTTACCACTCCGTTTAAGTTGGTGCATCATTCTGTCAATATTATACAACTGCTCTCCTACATCTTCAATAAACAAAATCTTTCCTCTTGTTTTTAAATCTGAATCCGTACCCACTAAATGAGCCAGCAAGGCAAGATTGCCACCTACCAGTTCACCGATTGCTTCTCCCTTTCTGTTAAACTCATGAACAGGGCATGAATATTTTATTTTTTTTCCTTCCAAAACATTTTTTAATGATAACAAATATTCATTGGTAAATCCATTCATTTCCGGATTATCAGGTCGGTCTTCGTCATTAAAAGCACCCGCCATTGGTGCATGAATTGATGAAATATAGTAATTGGAGAAAAGATGTGAATGCAGGATAGTAATGTCGCTATAACCCACAATCCATTTAGGTTTTTTACTGAATTTTTTGAAATCAATTTTATCAATAATACGGCCCATTCCATATCCTCCTCTTGCGCAAACCACTGCTTTCACTTCATCATCATCCAGCATCTCCTGGAAATCGGTGCATCGTTCTTCATCGGTGCCAGAGAAATAAGTTTTAGATTCACTGCCAACAGTATTTCCAATTTTAATATGATATCCCCATTGCTGCAAGGTATTGATGCAATTGTGTACTTTTTCAGCAGCCATATACCCCGCAGGGCAAACCATGCCTATGGTATCACCTTTTTGAAGGTAAGGAGGTGTTTTAATCATAAACTAAAAGTATCATTTCTTTTATTAATTTTATTAAGATAAATATTTCATATAAACCCCTGATGGATGAAAAATTTGCTTGCCCTCCTCCTTATCATTTCTTCTGTAGCAGTTAATGCCCAGGAATTAAGTCTGTATCAAAAAAAAGAATATATATACAGCGCAGGCAAAATTTTGCCTTACCGCATAATTT
>JBKJLR010000101.1:0-11330 GCA_046596865.1 Chitinophagaceae bacterium | reverse complement strand
GCCTCTTTTATTGCATCACCTAAAGTTTTGTAATTACCGTTTGAATCGGGTTGCAAAGCAAACCGGAGATAATTATTATTTATTATCCGGTTACTGAAAGCAAATACTACCCGGGTTGTTGTCATCAACCCGATAGCTCCCGTCTTTGGTCGCAGCAAAATATTTTCTCCAATTGAATTGATCGTTGGATTATCATAAGGAGCAAAATCACAGGTGGCGGTAATGAACAACGGCAAACGATGCGGGTTATTCCAATTATTCACCATTTGCTGGTCAAGAATGGTTTCTTCTGCCAATCTCCTGGCTCCACCATGACCATTGTAATTCCATATCAAAGTGCCATTAAAAATCTGGTTATTGCTGGCTTGTGTGGCCTGCGGATAGCTGCTTCCACCGGCACCACTCTCCTGCCGGAAAGCATCGAGATAAATTTTTTGTTGATTGAATACCGGGTTTGCTACAGCCGAAGTAGCGGTAATAATTTCTGCATCCTGCAAATGAAGATTGTTATCTTCATCATCAGCAATAAAAGTGAGATTGTTTCTCCACGGTCCCAGGCTTTGCGGGGCAAAATACGTTGCAACCTTATCAACAAAATTTTTTGCTTCCTCCGCATTTTTTGCCGGAATTCTTCCAATACCTATATCAAGCAGGTTATTCACTACTCCGGAATTGATATCTTCATTATTATCCAGGAAACCAAAGAAATCATCCGATGTATAAGTTGATAAGGGGTCTAATGCAAAATTGTTTTGATAACCCGGAACGAGATTGGTGTTATCAGCAATCCTGTCTTTGTAGTCAAAAGAAGCATCACCAAACAACAACAGGTATTTGGGCCTATTGGCCGGATTTGTACCAAACTTATCATAATACATTTTTGTAAAATCCCGGATTGCAGTGGGATCAGGACTTCCACTTCCAAACTCATTAAATACCTCGTCAGTAGTAACTACTAATGTTTTCAAACCATTTTGCTGTTGATGTATCAAAGCTAATCGCTGTGCCTGCGACAGAAAGTTGGGATGAGTTACAATTAAAAAATCAGTGGCTGCAGTATTATGTAAATCCTGGTTAGAAATTTTCCCAATTGCTGCGGGTGGTAAAAAATTAGTGGGATTAAATGCAACATACTCTCTAAGTGCTGAAGTATTATTATTAAAACGAAACTCGGTGCCGGAAAAAATTCCCTGCATCCGCAACGGATTTATTGGATCTGTAATTTCCCAAACCTGGGTAGTGGAGATTGCATTGCTAACTATAAATTCCCCCACATTATTTCCAACACTCACCCAATCCCGAAACATTAATTGATCAATTCCATTCAATGAAATATTTCTCCTTGCAAACAGCTCAAACCAGTTTATCCAACTCTGTGCGTTGAAACTACCCGGCACATATGTGTAACTAATATCAATAATGCTTTGTGTAGCGGCCATAGTTGCCAAACCATTTGCTGGCTGCGCAAACACATCATACAGTCCACCGCCTACTGAATTAATTGGTATCTGTCCGGCCGGTTGATTATTTATTCTAATATCAAACCGGCTACTGACTCCAATAGAACGGGCAACGCCATTTGTTTGAACCAGCACTGCCGTATTATTTACCAGGTTGGGAAGATTGACAGAAAAATTTCTCGTTAATGTGCGGCCCGGTAATGCTGACAATTCTTCCCCGTACCATTCTTTGCTGCCCGCTAAAAAATTTACGGTGTCCAATTCATGAAAATATCTATCCGAAAAACTGCTGACGGTGAGATTAGGTGAACTCACTAATGGAGCATTGGCAATCCGCTTTCCATTTCCTCCAATACTTAAAAAATAATATGCTTTATCACTAAAAACATTTTTGCGGTGAGAAAACCTGAGATTGGCTACATCATTTACCCACTCATCCGGTCCATTGGCATAAAAAAGAATGTAATCCGGGCCATTAATAATTCCATCACCACCATCCACTACCTGGATGGCATTTTCTTTCAGGTCATCTGTCCACGGGCCACCATTTGCTTCGGCAAGCATTTGCCCGCCATTCCCAAATAATCTTACAGAATTGGAAGAAATGCTGCTGGTATTAACGCCAAGTGTATTAAGAAAGGGAATATCAATTTTATAAACTCCGGCCACCTTCACCGATAGCTTATACCAGTTGCCGGTTGCCAACACCGAGTTAGGAATATAATTTCTTTGTGCGGTTGCCAGAAAAGAGCAGGAAAAACACCATCCCATCAGCACTAAATACCTGCAAGTCTTCATAGCTGTAAATCAATGGTTTTAAAGGGATTTTCCCCTTGAAAAAAAGTATTTCTCCGTACCTGTTTATTCCGAAAGTGTATATATTCGCAAATCGGGTGGCTAAAACATGAATACAGATGCAATATTTTTACCCCATCCGGCGTTAAATTTATTCCAATTCAAGGTTTATGCAAAAAACAATGAGAAACTTAACAATCCTTCTATCCTGTGTGGTGCTTTTAGCATCTTGTAAAAATGGTGGTCTGTTTAAGAAGAAACAAGACAAGTCGGATGCTACCGGCTGGAACTACAATGATAAAAACATGGGTGGTTACCAGGTAGCAAAGTCCAAAGATCAGGGTTTAGGCCCAGGTCTTGTGTTTGTTCAGGGAGGCACATACACCATGGGACAAACCGAAGAAGATGTAATGGGCGACTGGAATAATATTCCCCGCCGTGTCTCTGTTCCATCCTTTTACATAGATAAGACAGAGGTAGCTAACGTTCACTACCGTGAATACATGCATTGGCTTGCCAGGGTTTTTGATCCTTCTGACCCCGCTAATCTGAAAATTTTAGAAGCAGCTCTCCCTGATACCTTAGTTTGGAGAAGTGAGCTTAGTTATAACGAACCGTTGGTTGAATTTTATTTCCGCCACCCCGGTTTTAATGATTACCCGGTTGTAGGTGTTACCTGGAGACAAGCCCATGATTTTGCTATTTGGAGAAGCGACAGGGTTAATGAAAAACTTTTAAATAAAGCAGGCTTTATAAATAACGCCAATCTGAAACCCGGAGCCCAGCAGGGTGAAAATAATTTTACTACTAAATCTTATTTACTTGGATTATATACGGCCCCTCCCGGTAAAATAAAAACAAAAAAGGGTGAGCCCAAAGTCACTACTGCCTCCATGGAGTCTGGTGTTTTACTTCCGGACTACCGTCTTCCTTTTGAAGCTGAGTGGGAGTATGCAGCCTACGGTTTGATTAATCAAAACCCCCGCCCTAGTTCGAAAGAAGGAAAAAGAGGTGAGGAATTACAATCCAACAAACAAGTTTATCCATGGGCGCAGAATATCAATGGTCTCCGTGACACACGCCGGGGAAGCTGGCAAGGTCAGTTTCTCGCCAACTTTAAAAGAGGTTCTGGTGATAACGCCGGGGTAGCAGGTGGTTTAAATGACCGGGCTTTCTATACCGCTCCAGTAAAATCATTCTTCCCTAACGGATTTGGTGTTTTCAATATGGCTGGTAATGTAAGTGAGTGGGTAGAAGATGTATATCGTCCTTTATCAACCCTTGACTTTGATGATATGCCGGCACCTATGCGGGGTAATAAATACACCAAGATTTATAAAAACTCGAATGGTGAAGCTGAAATTGACAGCGTAGGTAAAGTAAAAATGGTGGATGTAACCGACGAAGAAAGCAAGAACCGTAGAAATTATCAGCGGGGAAATGTTATCAACTTCCTTGATGGTGACTCTTTATCACAGGCATCTTACGGCTATGGTGTCACCACCCTGGTTAGTGATAAATCCAGAGTATATAAAGGTGGAAGCTGGAATGACAGAGCTTATTGGCTTACACCCGGTAGCCGTCGTTTCCTGGAAGAAGACCAGGCCTTAAGTACACTTGGTTTCCGTTGCGCTATGGATCGCATGGGCAGTCCCGAAGGAAACGGACGTAAAACTGGTCAGCATTACAAAACCCGCAGACAAAAACGTTAATAGTATTTTAATAAAATCTTAAACCCTCCTCCTGAGCTTGTCGAAGGATGGAGGGTTTTTTTATATCTCCTGAGACCTGAACTCGTCATAGATGAGACGAAGGGTTAATTTTGTCCTATGTCCATTGAACAGCTCTACAATATCTATAAACAATATCCGTCTGTACAAACAGATACAAGAAAACTAAAGGAAGGTGATATTTTCTTTGCCCTGAAAGGAGAAAGTTTTAATGGGAATACCTTTGTAAAAAAAGCACTTGAGGCTGGAGCTGCTTATGCTGTTATTGATGAAGAACAGTACACCGTATTTGGAAAAACTGTTTTAGTGGATGATGTGCTTACTTCCCTTCAGCAATTAGCAAAATATCACCGGGAACAATTTACTATACCGTTTATTGCGATCACCGGAAGCAATGGAAAAACGACTACCAAAGAATTGGTTTATGCTGTTCTGGCATCTTCCTTCAAAACTTATACAACGGAAGGAAATCTTAACAACCAGATTGGCATTCCTCTTACTATCTTAAAAATAAAATCAGATGCTGAACTGGCGGTAATAGAAATGGGGGCCAATCATCAAAAAGAAATTGCATCCTATTGTACTTATACCTTACCCACTCATGGTTTAATCACCAATTGCGGAAAAGCCCATTTGGAAGGTTTTGGTAGTGTTGAAGGCGTCAGAAAAGGAAAAGGAGAATTGTTTGACTACTTAAAAAACAACAATGGAACTGCTTTTGTGATGTGGGATTATGATTATTTGCAGAAAATGAGCGATGGGATTTCAACTGTTATTAAATATGGTACCCAGCATGCCGAAATAGTAGGAAATCTTTTAATAAGTGAGCCTTTTCTTCAACTAAGTATAAGTAAGGGAGCCTGTATTTCTTCGATAAAAACTCAATTAGTGGGTGATTATAATCTACCTAATGTTTTGGCTGCTGTTGCCGTAGGAAAATATTTTAAGGTGCCCGATGAAAAAATAAAATCTGCTATTGAAACCTACAACCCTTCCAACAGCCGTTCTCAATTAATAGAGAGAGGAACGAATAAAATAATCCTTGATGCTTACAATGCCAACCCAAGTAGCATGAAATTGGCAATAGAAAATTTTGCAAAACTCCATGCAGATAAAAAAGTGCTGATGCTGGGTAGCATGGCTGAATTAGGTGAAGAAAGCCTGGTTGAACATAAAGCGATTGTCGACCTCATCACCCGGTACAACTGGACAAATGTGATACTTGTTGGCGGTGATTTTTTAAAAATTGAACATCCCTACCTGCAATTTCAAAATGCTTCAGAAGCAAAGGCTTGGTTGGAAAAAGAGGTTTTAGAGAATTCACACTTTCTTATAAAAGGAAGCAGGAGTATGCAAATGGAAAAAATAATTACCTGATAAATATTGACTATGCCCCAATTTTTAACCAACCCCTGGCCCTGGTATGTTGCAGGACCTTTAATCGGGTTGATGGTGCCTTTGTTACTTCTTATTGGGAACAAAACTTTTGGCATTTCTTCTTCACTCAGACATATTTGTGCAGCCTGCATTCCCTCAAAAATTCCCTTCTTTCAATACGATTGGAAAAAAGAAGTATGGAATTTATTTTTTGTAGCAGGCATTTTACTGGGTGGGTTAGTAGTGGTGTTGTTGTTACAAAATCCGGATACGGTGCAAATAGATTCCCGGCTGAGCAATGAATTAAAACTGTACGGTATCAATAATTATCAGGGTCTGGTACCAACAGAGCTTTTTAACTGGAATACACTTTTTTCCTTAAAAGGGATGGTGATGATAGTGGGTGGAGGATTTTTAGTCGGGTTTGGAACAAGGTATGGGGGTGGATGCACATCCGGTCATGCCATCATGGGACTTAGTAATTTACAATGGCCCTCACTAATCGCTACTATCAGTTTTATGGCAGGTGGATTTTTAGTCGCCAATTTTATTCTTCCTTATATTTTAAAATTGTAAAAAGTCATGGAAAAAACAAAAGAAAAAAAACATCATGATTTTCTTACAGAGAATACAGATTTTGAAGTCCGTTCATTGGATGCCATTTGTGTTAATGAATCAGAATTAAAACATCCGTGGTGGTTCAATGTCAAATATCTTTTGGCAGGTTTATTATTTGGTATCATCCTCGTTAAATCAGAAGTTATCTCCTGGTTTCGGATACAGGAAATGTTTCGGTTGCAAAGTTTTCACATGTTTGGTGTTATTGGTTCAGCGGTAGTAACAGGGATCATTTCGGTATGGCTTATCAAAAAATATCAGGTCAAAACCATCTATGGCGAGCCCATTGAATTTGCCGATAAGAAGTTCAACAAAGGAAATATTTATGGAGGTCTTTTATTTGGTTTCGGCTGGGCTATTACTGGGGCCTGTCCCGGTCCTCTCTTCGCACAAATTGGAACTGGCGCCACCGTTATAATTGTCACTTTATTAAGTGCTATTGCGGGTACCTGGAGCTATGGACTTGTCAGAAAATACCTGCCCCATTGATTTATGAGTTTTTATCCGCTCCTTTAGCCGAAATTTGCACCCTCTTATAAAGGAGTAATGAAATGAGTGAAGTAAGAACATCCCGAGGTTATTGGTCTTCTACCCTTGGTTGCCGATGCCCCCGTTGCCGGGAAGGAAAATTGTTTCAGCATCCGGTAACGATCAGATTCGGAAAAAATATGCTGATGAATAAAGAATGCCTGATATGCAGGCAAGCCAGCGAAATTGAAGTTGGCTTTTATTACGGCACCAGCTATGTTAGCTATGCACTTACAGTTGGGTTAAGCTTAGTTAGTTTAGGTATTTGGGCATTGACAATAGGCCTTTCAGTAAATGATAATCGTTTTTTTATATGGATGGGTGTGAATGCCGCCCTATTAATATTATTTCAACCGTGGTTAATGCGTTTCAGCCGTAGCCTTTGGATTTCGTGGTTTATCAAGTATGATCCGAAATGGAAAGAAAATCACCCGGTTGATTTTTCGGAGCGACTGAATGCTGATCAGGCGAATAACTGGTAAGGCAATAATCCCTATTTTTGCTGCCCTTATAAAAGGAGACTTGTCCGAGTGGTTGAAGGAGCACGCCTGGAAAGTGTGTATACGGGAAACTGTATCGAGGGTTCGAATCCCTCAGTCTCCGCATTATTTTTAGATGGTGAAATTTTATTCATAGCCCGAATAATTTTTCGGCATTACCGGTTGTAATCTTCGCTATTTCTTCTACTTCCAAATTTTTTATTTCAGCTAGTTTCTCTACCACATATTTCAAATACGAAGGCTCATTTCTTTTGCCCCGATATGGAACAGGTGCCAGGTATGGTGCATCAGTTTCTAAAACTATACTGTTCATCCCAATTTCTTTTATAACCTTATCCAACCCAGCATTTTTAAAAGTTACTACCCCGCCGATTCCTAGGTAAAATGCAAGCTCGATAATTTGTTGTGCCTGTTCTGCATTACCCGAAAAACAATGAAACACTCCTTTTAGTTTTCCTTTCTGATGCTCAGCCACCACTTTGATACATTCATCAGTTGCATTGCGGGAATGTATGGAAATGGGAATATCAAACTCCAACGCCCATTCAATCTGCTCATGAAAAGCATCATACTGATGCTCCGAAAATGTTTTATCCCAGTAAAAATCGAGACCGATTTCCCCAACTGCCTTAAATGGCCTCTTTTCAAGCCAGTCCCGGGCTATTTTTAGTTCCTGCCTGAAATTTTCTTTTACTGAGCAGGGATGTATCCCCATCATACTTAAACAAACTGATAAGCTTTCTTCTTCCAATTTAAACATATAATCATGTGTGAAAGAGTCAATAGCTGGTAAATATATTTTCCTAATTCCCTCTTTTTCAGCTCTTTCAAGCATTGCGGACCTATCTTGCTCAAATTCCGGCAGGTAAATATGGGAGTGTGTGTCTATCAATGTCATTACCAGGCTATTTAGAGCAAAATTCTGCAAAAATTGTAGCACTACGTTAAACTTACCCCAATAAAAGTCATCTTAAACCCGTTATTTATATCTATTCTTAAAACTATAGTTTATGAAATCCCGGTTTTATCTAACCCAATTAGTTCCCCTTGCCTTTTTTTTCATTCTACTGATGAATATTTCCTGTCAAAAGGAAAACAGCCAGAATGGTTCTGATGAACAGCAGCAGATTGAAGCCTCAAGAGTTTCCAGCGAATCAGATAGTGAAGCTGAGATAGTTTTTAATGGCCTTTTCGACGATGCTATCGGCGTAAATGATGAAGTAGGGATTGGTGGAACAGGGATATTTGGTCGCATTGCAGTATGTCCTGAAGTGACAATAATCCGTTTGAACTCTCCGGCTCCTTTTCCCTTAAAGGTCATTCTTGATTTCGGAATCAACGGCTGTGTGGGAAATGACGGGCATTTAAGAAAAGGAAAAATTATTACCGTTTATACAAATCGTTTGTTAGTACCCGGGGCCATGGCTACCACCGAATTTGATGGCTTCTATTTTGATAGCACTAAAGTTGAGGGACGCCATAAAATTACCAATACAAGTCCTGTCATACCTACACAACCAGCAACCCGCCAGTTTACGGTGGATGTTGAAAGGGCTAAACTGACCAGACCAAGTGGCAATTATACAGAGTGGAACAGTCATAAAGTGATTACACAAGTGGAAGGGCTTGGTACTGTTCTCCCTAATGATGATATATTTAAGGTTGAAGGTTCGGCTTCCGGGAAGGTAAAAAGAGGAGCATTGATAGTACTTTGGGAATCAGTCATAATTGAACCTTTATTCAAACGTTTTAACTGCCGGTGGATCGTGAAAGGAAGAGTGAGAACTGTTCGTGTAAACACGCCAAGCTCAGGCCCTTGGGTGGCTGTACTTGATTTTGGAGCTGGTAATTGTGACAACCAGGCCGTCATTACTATAAACGGGATTCCCCATCAAATTACTTTGCCGTAATTAAAAAATTATTATACCTTTAAACCAGTTTTCATAGGGTACGGATTAAAAACGGGCCAGGGTTTCTACCCCGGCCCTAACTTTTTAGACAACGCCCCAATCTCTAAAAGATCATTTCAGGGATGAACTTTGATCATTTCTCCTCAAATTTTAATCTTTTTAAAAACATAGCCCTTTTCTGTAAAAAATTGCAATGCCCGTGGCAAAACATATTCAAGAAGATGAAAAGCTTTTTGGCTGTCATGAAAAACTATTATTGAACCCACGGTTCCATTTTTAATTACATTCTTAAGGCATTTTTCTTTACTTATTGAATCGTCAAAATCACCACTTAAAACATCCCACATTATAATTTTTGAATATTTGTTCTTCATGGCATCGCCTATCCCTTTTGACTGTGATGATCCTATTCTTCCATAAGGAGGTCTGAACAAATTTGATTCAATATGTTTTGAAGCTTCT
Source organism: Chitinophagaceae bacterium (assembly GCA_046596865.1). Taxonomy (GTDB): domain Bacteria; phylum Bacteroidota; class Bacteroidia; order Chitinophagales; family Chitinophagaceae; genus JJ008. Next base: position 1,950 of record JBKJLR010000101.1, on the reverse strand, counting down.
GCCACATTTGCCAGGTAAATGCCGGTATTTGTTTTCCATCCGTTCAGATGATCCTGGGTATGATTGCCGACGTTGTGTCCTTCGTTAAGTATTCGTTTGTAAATAGCAGGGTAATCAACCACATTGGTTCCTATGCAAAAGAAGGTTGCCTTTGCATTATACTTATTCAATTCATCCAATACAAATGGAGTAGCTAAAGGATGAGGACCGTCATCAAATGTGAGATAAATAATTTTTTGTTCTGAATGTATATTCCACAAACGATCAGGATAAACCTTCTTTAACCACCAGGGAGTTTTGACAAAGTAAGGCCTCCCCATTCCAATAAATCGTAGAAGAAAGGGACTTTTATTCCAATTTTCCTCTATTTGCTTAGCATTCATTTTAAAGTAGTGAATTATTCAAAACTACAAAAATTTAGGGCCTCCCCTTTTATCTTTGCAGGCATGAGTAAAAGAGTGAGAGTTCGTTTTGCCCCAAGCCCTACGGGTGGTTTGCATCTGGGAGGCGTAAGGACAGTTTTGTATAATTATTTATTTGCTAAAAAATATAATGGGGATTTTTTAGTACGGATAGAAGACACAGACCAAAGCCGTTATGTGGCAGGAGCCGAAGAATATATTTTTGATACTTTGAAATGGTGCGGACTGGAGCCTGATGAAAGTGTGCAGCATGGCGGTCAGTATGGCCCCTACCGTCAAAGCGAAAGAAAAGCAACCTATCGCCAGTATGCAGAGGAATTAGTAAAGAATGGTCATGCTTATTATGCATTTGATACGCCGGAAGAACTGGAAAAAATGCGGCAGGATTTTAAAACAGAGCAAAATCCTTCTCCCCAATATGACCATACCATCCGTAGGAAAATGTGGAATTCATTGATGCTGTCTGCTGAGGAAGTGCAGAAATTATTAGCTGAAGGAACAAGACATGTCATCCGTATTAAAATGCCGGAAAACGAAACAGTAATCTTTACTGATATGATCCGGGGCGAAGTAAGTTTTGACACTTCATTGGTGGATGATAAAGTTTTGATGAAAGCAGACGGAATGCCAACTTATCACCTGGCAGTAGTTGTGGATGATTATTTAATGAAAATCAGCCATGCTTTCCGTGGTGAAGAATGGTTGCCCTCGGCACCTGTCCATATTTTATTATGGAAATATTTATTTGGTTTGGAAAACATGCCGCAATGGGCACACTTTCCCTTAATACTGGGGCCTAATGGAAAACTGAGTAAAAGAGATGGCGCTAAATATGGCTTCCCGGTATTTGGAATGAACTGGACAGATTCCAAAACGGGTGAAATAACCGAAGGATTTAAAGAAAAAGGATTTTTACCCGAAGCTTTTATCAACCTTCTTGCTTTGTTAGGCTGGAATGATGGCACAGAACAGGAAATTTTTTCCAAAGAAGAATTGATAGAAAAATTTTCGATGGAAAGAGTACACAATGCCGGGGCGAAGTTTGATTATGAAAAGGCGAAGTGGTTCAATCATGAATGGATTAAGAAGTTTGAAGTTTCTGGTTTGAGGTTTGAGGTCAAGGGCCTGCTTGCAAAAGCTGGTATTAAAGTTAACGACGATATATTACTTGATAAAGTAATTGAGATAGTGAAAGACCGTTGCACATTACTTCCTGATTTCGTTCAGCAAACCTCTTTCTTTTTTAATGCACCCACTACCTTAGATGTGGATGCAGTGAAGCCAAAATGGAATGAGGATAAGAAGAATTTTTTTCTTGTCTACACTCAAAAACTACAGTCACTAAATGAATGGAATGCAATTACCTTAGAAAATAGTTTTAAAGAACTGGCACTTGAAAAAAATATCAAACCCGGTGAACTGCAACTCCCCTTCCGCATTATGCTGGTGGGTGATAAGTTTGGTCCACCGGTGTTTAGTATTGCCGAATTGCTGGGGAAATCAGCAACAATGGAACGTATAAACCGGG
>JBKJLR010000054.1:0-3172 GCA_046596865.1 Chitinophagaceae bacterium | reverse complement strand
TACTGATATTATCAAGATGCCCACGGAATTTTAACCACGGCCCAGCCATGGAGATATGGTCAGTGGTACATTTACCTTTTGCTTTAATAAGCAACTTCAACCCCTTTATGTCTATTCCGTCCCAGGCAGTGAAAGGTTCTAATAATTGCAACCGTTTGGAAGCCGGATCCACTTTTACGGGAATGCTACTACCATCTGCAGCAGGAGCCTGGTATCCTGCATCCTCTACGGCAAAACCCTTAGGAGGTAATTCAAAACCCGTCGGTTCCTTTAATAAAACATCATCGCCACTGGCATTTGTCAATTTATCTGTTAATGGGTTAAAAGCAATTGTTCCTGCAATGGCCATAGCCGTAACTATTTCAGGGCTTGCTACAAAAGCATGGGTGCTTGCATTACCATCGTTTCGCTTGGCAAAATTTCTATTGAAGGAAGTGATAATAGTGTTCTTCCGGTTTGGATCATCTATATGCCTCGCCCATTGACCAATACATGGGCCGCAGGCATTTGCTAATACAACGCCGCCCACTTTTTCAAAGGTATTGATGAAACCATCTCTTTCGATAGTAAACCGGACCAGTTCACTTCCGGGAGTGATCGTAAATTCAGAATTAGCTTTTAATCCTTTACTTATTGCATCTTCCACAATACTGGCTGACCGGCTGATGTCTTCATAAGAAGAATTGGTACAGCTACCTATCAATGCTACTTCCAGTTTAGCAGGCCAGCCATTTTCTTTTACTGCTGCCGCCATTTTAGAAATAGGGGTGGCAAGGTCAGGAGTAAAAGGACCATTTACATAAGGCTCTAAGGTATTTAGATCCAGTTCGAGTAACTGGTCATAATAGTTTGCAGGATTAGCATACACTTCTGAGTCGGGACGCAGATGATCTTTGATACCATCAGCCAGGGCAGCCACTTCTTCACGGCCCGTTGCTTTCAGATAAGCACTCATTTTTTCATCATAAGAAAATAAGGAACAGGTAGCTCCGATTTCGGCACCCATATTACACACGGTTCCTTTACCCGTTGCACTCATACTGTCGGCGCCTTCACCAAAATATTCTACAATGGCTCCGGTTCCACCTTTTACTGTCAGTTGCCCGGCTACCCAAAGAATAACGTCTTTGCAGCTTGTCCATCCACTCATTTTACCGGTGAGTTTTACACCAATAACCTTTGGCATTTTTAACTCCCATGGCAATCCGGCCATTACATCCACGGCATCAGCACCGCCCACACCAATTGCCACCATTCCCAAACCTCCGGCATTAGGGGTATGAGAATCCGTCCCAATCATCATACCCCCGGGAAAAGCATAATTTTCCAGCACTACCTGGTGAATAATGCCTGCACCGGCTTTCCAGAAACCAATACCATATTTATCAGAAATGCTGGACAGGAAATCATATACTTCCCTGTTTGTTTCAATCGCTAATTGTAAATCTTTTTTTGCTCCGATCCGGGCCTGTATCAGGTGATCACAATGCACCGTTGATGGAACAGCCACTTTACTCCGGCCTGCTGTCATAAACTGCAATAAGGCCATTTGAGCTGTCGCATCCTGCATGGCCACACGGTCTGGGGCAAAGTCCACATAATCTTTCCCACGGCTGTATGCTGCCTCTGGCAATACCCCATACAAATGGGCATACAGAATTTTTTCTGTCAGGGTTAATGGCTTGCCAATCAGCTTTCTTGCAGCCGCAATTTTACCAGGTAATTCAGTATATACTTTCTTAATTAGCTCTAAATCAAATACCATAGTGGAAAAATCTTTAGAAGTGAGTGAAGGATGCGGCGAAATTACGAAAAAACAGGGTGTGAATAAGGCTTGTTGCTGGTTTTGAAGCAATTTTCTACATTAGTGGTATGAACAAAATCAAAAGATTTGTAGAATGGAATGCCTTTGGTGTTTGTTCGGCCATTGGTAACAGGATGGGGATTGCCACCAGCAAGATCCGTCAATATTTTATGTATGCCACCATTCTTACGATGGGCTCACCGATCATTATTTATATGGTGCTGGCTTTCTGGAGGAATATGCGGAAGTATATCTGGGCAGCGAAAAGAAATCCTTGGTATTATTTATGATTTGTTCTTTTTAAAAAGAACCTTCCAAAAGTGTACTGAATTACCCCTTTTGGAGAGCTAAAAATTTATTGGTGATTACATTTTATAATTGACCCTGTTTAGCCCTCACATTTGCAGCATTCTTTGTTGTGATTATCACAACACCATTTTTTCCCTTTTCACCATACAGTCCAATAGCTGACTGCCCTTTAAGAACATTAATTGATTGGATAGTCAACGGATCTAAAATATTTATCACTTGAGGGCTTTCCACAACCCCATCTACACTATATAACGGATTATTACCGCTACCTTTTATATTAATCGTATTACTGGAATAAACTGTTCCAGGTCTACCAGAACCGTCTATAGAAGCATCAACAGCTTGTTCATTTTTTTTCAATTCAACAACCACAGAATTCAACTGTTCGTTATGGACAGGTCCTGCTGGTGGCACCGGCGGTACAGGTGCAGTGGCTGATATTGGTGCTATTGGAGCAGTAGCTTCGGTGGGTGCTATTGGTGATTTGGGTGATGCAGGTGGTGGTGGTGGTGGATATGGAAATTTGCCATATTTTTTTTCTGCCATTTCTCTTTCCTCTTTATTATCCAGATTATAATTCTCAACACTACCATCCTTTTTTGTAAGTTGAAGGGTAGCAATTGTATTATTATAATGAAAAACCCATCCTGCATCTTTCACATCAGGATTATTTTTAAAAAAAACTTCTTTACTAACTGTTCCTTCCAGATATTGAGGCATTGGTGGCGGCGGTGGTGGTATTTCACCATAAAGAGCTTCATATTTTTCTGCATTTTCGTTCCATTCTTTTAGCAACATTCTTTTTACCTCTTTCCCAGCCTTATCTTTTATCACCAGCAGGCATTCCCCTTTTTTATCTTTTACATTGATGACGTAACCTTTATTATTTTGTTCTGTTACATCAGGAATAGTATCAACTGTGGATAAAGGTGTTATTTGTAACTGGTCTTGCTTTCCTGTAATGGTATTCCCGATTTCTTTTCTAAAAGAAACAAGGATAAAGGCCAGCACCGGCAACAGGAACAGGAACCTGAGCAGATGCAGTTTTGCTGATTT
>JBKJLR010000345.1:0-14771 GCA_046596865.1 Chitinophagaceae bacterium | reverse complement strand
ACTCAACTGATCGGCCAGTTGATTTACTGTTGCAGAAAGTTGTTGTGATGAAAGGAGAACCTGCATTAATCTTGTTTTGTTATGAAGTTACACACTGCTTTATTTTTTGCCCATTATTTTTCCTGCATAAACGGGTACTTGTAATCCGTTGGTGGATTGAAGGTTTCCTTGATTGTTCTGGCACTCAACCAGCGATATAAATTCAAAATGGAACCGGCTTTATCATTTGTTCCACTTCCCCTGGCACCACCAAAAGGCTGTTGGCCTACAACTGCCCCTGTTGGTTTATCATTGATATAAAAATTACCGGCTGCATTCCTGAGTTTGCTGGTTGCTAATTCAACAGCAGCCCTGTCCTGCGCAATCACGGCGCCTGTCAGGGCATAGGGGGAAGTTGAATCAACCAACTCTAATGTTTTTTCAAAACTATTAGCAGGATAAATGTAAACAGTAAGTACCGGCCCGAATATTTCTTCACACATGGTTACATACTTTGGATTCTTTGCTTCAATTACTGTCGGCTGCACAAACCAACCTTCTTTACTATCACATTTTCCACCCACCCATATTTCTGCTTTCGGGTCCTTCTTTGCTGCATCAATATATCGTTTGATGTTATTGAAACTCTTTTCATCAATCACTGCATTTACAAAATTGGTAAAGTCTTCTACCGTACCCATTTTGAAACTCTTCACTCCGGCAATCAGTTTTTTCTTTACTTCTTCTGCCATATTGGAAGGGATATAAGCCCTTGATGCAGCAGAACATTTTTGCCCTTGGAATTCAAAAGCTCCTCTTAATAATGCAGTCACCACTACATCGGGATTGGCGCTTTTATGTGCAATCACAAAATCTTTACCACCCGTCTCTCCTACTATTCTTGGATAAGATTTGTAATTAGACATGTTCTTACCAATTGTTTCCCACATATTATTAAACACTCCTGTTGAACCGGTAAAGTGCACCCCGGCAAAATCTTTATGATTGAAACATACTCTGCCAATCGTCGGACCATCTACATAAATCAAGTTGATTACACCATCCGGCAAACCGGCTTCCTTTAAAATCCGCATCGTCATTTGCGCAGCATATATCTGGGAATTGGCAGGTTTCCATACTACTACGTTACCACACATGGCTGCTGAGGTTGGCAGGTTACCACCAATCGCTGTGAAGTTGAACGGTGTTATCGCCAACACAAATCCTTCCAGCGGACGGTATTCCATCCTGTTATGCATACCCGGACTGCTGATAGGTTGTTGCTTGTATATCTCAGAAAGAAAATGCACATTGAAACGTAAGAAATCAATTAACTCACAAGCCGCATCAATTTCTGCCTGGTAAACATTTTTACTTTGTCCGAGCATTGTTGTACCGTTAATATACGGACGATACTTTGTTGCCAATAAATCAGCTGCTTTTAAAAATATACCAGCACGGTTCTCCCAGCTTGTAGTAGCCCAGTTTTCTTTAGCTGCCAGTGCCGCTTCGATAGCTTGCACAACATGCTTCTCTTCTCCAGCATGAAAATAACCAAGTGTATGTTTGGTTTCATGCGGCGGACGCAGCGCCACTTTTTTATTTGTACGAACTTCTTTGCTACCGATGTACATAGGTACATCTATCTCGCTGCTTTTTAATTCAGCCAGTACTTCTTTCAATCTTTTCTTTTCGGGGCTACCCGGGCCATAAGAAAGAACCGGTTCATTAACCGGCATGGGGTAAGAAAAAGTTCCTATTGACATGATGTAATAATTTGGAGATTTGAAAATTTGATGATGAGTTAATTAGTCTTGTTTTTCGAAGAAGCAATTATTTTTGACAGCACCCTTATTATCGACGCACAATCATCAATTAACTCTTTACAATTGGGGTATCCATCTGTCTTATTACAAAGTAATAACCAATATTCTGTTTCATCAGCTTCTTTAGCCGCAATTTTCATTTTATGAATAAAATCCGCTTTGCTTTCTGCATTCTGAGCCTCTCTCACATTTGCCCCAATGCCTGTTCCGGATTTAAGTAACTGAGTTGCTAAAACGAACTTCCTATCTTTTTCCAGCAGCCCTGTATAGTTAATAATCTTCAATGCAAAATCAAATGTAAGATCGACAATCAGGTTCTTTTCTTTGTTCCCTTGCATAGAGTGCCAATGTGGATATTTGATAATCAGGTAATGAATTAAATACAAAGTCAAAAATAGTAAACTATTCTACTTCCGACACACATCTCCAAATTATCACATCACCACATCTCCAAATTATTCCTGTGCTTCCTTCTCACTCATCAAGTAGGCCTTTATAAACCCATCCAACTCCCCATCCATCACGGGCCCAACATTTCCCACTTCAAAATCAGTACGATGATCTTTGATCATTTTATACGGATGAAAAACATAACTACGTATCTGGCTCCCCCATTCTATTTTTTTCTTTTTGCTGTTGGCAGCATCTTTAATACTGTTCCTCTTTTGCAATTCCAGTTCATACAAACGACTTTTCAGCATTTGCATGGCCAGTTCCCTATTACCTAACTGACTCCTATCCTGTTGACAAACCACAACAATACCCGTAGGAATATGCGTTAACTGCACTTTCGTTTCTACTTTGTTTACATTCTGTCCGCCAGCACCACCGTTTCGTGATGTTTCCATTTTTACATCGGCAGGATTAATCTCAATATTAATTGTATCATCCACCAATGGATAAGCATAAACGGATACAAAGGAAGTATGTCTTCTTGCATTACTATCAAATGGAGAAATGCGAACCAACCTGTGTACACCACTCTCTGCTTTCAAAAAGCCATAAGCAAATGGACCATCAAATTGTAAGGTAGCAGTTTTAATGCCGGCACCATCACCCCATTGCCAATCCAGTTCGCTTACTTTCCAGCCCTGCTTTTCGCCATACATGCGGTACATGCGGGCCAGCATTTCGGCCCAGTCCTGGCTTTCTGTGCCACCTGCACCTGAGTTTATTTGCAACACCGCAGGCAGTTCATCTTCCGGTTCATTCAGTGTGGCTTTAAATTCTGCTTCATCCAGCAAAGCAATAGATTTATCATACGCTTCTTTGGTTTCTTCTTCGGTAGCATCGCCAGCTTTCCAGAATTCGAATAGCACAGCAAAATCCTCTACAGACGTTTCAGCCGTCTCATAGAGTTTCACCCAATACTCATTTACCTTAGTGTTTTTTAGAATTTCGGTCGCCCTTTTGTTGTCATCCCAGAAACCGGGACTTAACGAAAGCTGCTTATCTTCTTCAATTTTATATCGTCGGTTTTCGACGTCAAAGAAACCTCCTTACCCCGGCAATGCGGGACCGCATATCATTCAATTTTTCGATTGTCATGCGGCGAAGATAAAGGAAATGAGTGAGGATTATCGGGCGAACTTCAATTGTACTCTCATAGTCTGATGGGTCTTAAGTTAGTTTCTACCCACTGACAATATTCAACTACTTTAAATACCGATCCGGAGATTTAGTAGTCCTTACATTTAGTATATTTAATAAAATAATAACTGCTATGAAGAGAATGGTTTTATTAATACAGTTGTTTACCTTATTACTTATTTTATCCTGTAATCATTATACATCGCCGGTAATAACAAAACAAAAAATAGTCTGGCAACCCTCCCACCAGACAGATACCGGCAAAGATTTCAGCGAAGCAGCCACCTGCAATGGGATAGTAGAAGCTGCCATGGCAGCACAACCACTTTTAAAAAAAGAATATAAAGTATGGAGCCTCGGTAAAGAACAATATCACCATGCTGATTCAGGCAGCAACACCAAAATATTACACACTACTGCCGTTATTGACGGCAAAATTTCGGGTTATGCTTATGAATTAAAACAATCCAACAAAAAAAATCCCCTGGTATTTATTGCTGTACATAATAATGGCGGCACCAAACGGCATGCCGTATGGGGCTACATACATTATGGCGATCAATATGAATCAGCCAACCGTGAACTGGCAGGCCGGTTAGTAAAAGCTATTTGTGCAGCCACCAAAATGGAAGACAGGGGTGTGTTACTTGACAGTACCACGGGGAGAAATGATTATCGCTGCCCGGCCAGTGGCAAACTAAGTTTCTACAGTCTTGATGAAAATGTGAATACCGCACCTTATCGGGTACTTCTTGAAATTGGTGATAATGCAGCCAGTCATGACTTTTTGCAAAATCCTGCCAATCAGAAAATAATAGGTGAAGCTATAAAACGAGAATTATCGGAATGGCTAACAGAAAAAAGTAAACAATGAAACCCAAAACAGAACATGCCGGCATCGATAATTGATCAATTCTTTTAATAATAAGGTAATAAATCTTTTTAAAACCTGAAAAGAAAGTAGTTACTTTAGTAGTAATTTTTATCATTATAAACCGGTATTATGCACAGAATTATTATCCCCGTTGATTTTTCTGAAACCTCATTAAATGCCGCAAGATTTGCGGCCAAAATGCTCGCAGGTCACCCCGACACCCTGATCATACTATATCATAATTATGCCCATGATAATGAGTATGAAACCAGTAAAAGTAAAATAGAGGCCTTACAACAGACACTGCAGGAGATCAGTGATAGCAAAATGGAATATGAATTGGAAAAAGGTGGCAACCTGGTGGACCACCTGGATAAATTGGCCCATACCCGGCGGGCTACTTTGGTGGCAATGGGTCTTACGGGGCAATCTGAATTGCGCCAAAAATTCATTGGCAGCAATACACTAAAAACTGTTGACCGTTCTCTTTACCCTGTTATGATTATTCCACCGGATGCGCATTTCACCAAAATTGAAAATGTAGCTTTTGCATCTGATTTTATTGATGTAGAAGATTCCACTCCTGCAACGCTTATTAATTCTGTCCTGGAATTATTTAATCCAAAACTACATGTGGTAAATGTGAACCCGGAACATTATATTTCTATAACAGATGAATGTAATGAACAGAAGGAAAAATTGACCGATATGTTCGCCAATTTTGAAAAAGAATTTTATTTCATTGCCATGCATGATTTTCATGATGCTATTCACACTTTCCTGACAGATTACAAAATTGATATGTTGATAACGATACCCCGACATCATAGTGGTAATTCAAGCCTGTGGGAAAGCTCGAATACCCGGAAGCTTGCATATCATAGTCATATACCAATACTCACAGCGCATCAATAAAGGCTGCCTGATTTTTTCCGAATATTAATTATCCGCTTCTGACTGAAAAAAACCAAGATCGGCAAGGATAATTCCAGGGTTCGTATAATTAAGCAAACTGCTTTTTATACTACTTTTTAATTCTTCCCTGCTTTTTAAAAAAGCTGATTTGAAAAGCGACAATTTATAAGAGTTGATTTTAAAAAAGGCTAACCGGGCTTCTTGAGCAGTGAAGTCATCAACCAGGTGAAACGATTCGGCAATATAAGCCTGGTCGTTGTAGAATGGGTGGTTCATACAGACGGATATTGGTTTTACAAGGATTGGACAATTTACAACGTAATTCATTAAGGAAAAATTGCATTCATGTGTGGTGCATTAAAGGAAGCAGGCATATATACCGCCCTGTGAGTATAAGGCTTGATGAAGCAACTATAACAAACTCACAGCCTTAGCTAACCCTTTACACTGCCAGCCGAATTTTCTGGAAAATAAACGACCATATTGCCAGTACAGAACAATCTGTGATAAAAACAAAGATTTGTCCCGGCTTACCAATTATTAGAGTACCTTCAATATGTGATGAAAAGTTCTTCGTAACAGTCAGTGCGGATCAGTGTCAATTCTTACTCTTCGTTTCAGTAATAGTTAATCTCCTCTTTACTCCTTGCTTGCAGTGCTTTCTCACAGGTATTTTATTTTTTATTTTAAACTATTGTTTTATGAACATGTACGTTTCTAATTTGAGTTTTCACACTGGTGAAGATGATTTAAAAAAATTATTTGAGCAGTTTGGCGCCGTTTCTTCAGCCAAGGTTATTACAGACAGGGAAACAGGCCGCAGCCGTGGTTTCGGATTTGTAGAGATGGGTGCTGATGAAGAAGCTAATGCTGCTATTAAAGCACTGAATAATAAAGATATTGAAGGTCGGGCTTTGTCAGTTACAGTAGCAAGGGAAAAAGCTCCGCGGTCTGATAACAAAAGATGGTAATCAACAGCTTTATAATACGGCCCTAATACTCCGTAGTGCACACTTGTTTAAAGAGCCATATTGGCTCTTTTTATTTTTCTTCTATTACTTCTTCTTGTGGGGGTGGAGTAATATCCTTAATACTCAATAGAAAATCTGAATTAAGGCTGATAGCATAATGATGCTGGCGAAGTAAAGTCTTGACAGTTTCATCTTCCTGCAATATACCAACCAGGTCCTTTGCCGGCACTGATTGATTATTAATGGCATTCAAACGACCTCTTACTATCTCAACAGCAAATGAACAGGCAGGCTTGCGGAGTTTAGTAGTTTTTTCGAAATCAGTCCTGTTAAGTGAAACGGTCTGCTCGGCTGTTGCCGAACGTTTTAATAATATCCTGATAACAGGCAGGTATTTTTTCCAGGTATAAGTATACATAAGTTGAGTTAGATGAAGAATCAAAAGCAGTCGGGCAAGGGAACGAAGGTCAGCTTTTATTTTAACAAAAGCCTGTTTATTTACGTATGAAAATGATTTTGTTGATAGCAATAATCAAAAGACCCGGCAACGCAGCACTATTTCTGACTGTCCTCCCTGTAAAAAGCCTATCTTTACCGGCATTCAGTTCAAAGTCTTTCAGTTAGTAGTTTCTTCCCTTTTTTACTTCCTGGTTTTTCAACTGTAATGTGTTTTTAAAGAGGTTGTATGCATCATCGCAAAATTAGCCTTAACGTACCCGACATATTAAAAATTTATTTATGACAAACGAACAAATCGAAAAGTTTGTGCTGCAAAAGCACTTGGACAAATCCGCCGTACAGATTAGTTTTAAAGCCAGGCAATCAATAACCGGTATGTTTATAAAGACGGCTGATTACGCTGAATTGAAATCAAAAAACCTGTGGCGCATTGTAAATGGTTCAAGCCTGGATGAATATAATAAATCAAAAGACCTTAATCTATGCCGCATTTTCAATGGTGTAGAGATAACAAGGCTTGGGGCTTTATAAATATCTTACGCCCAGGAAACCTAAGGCAAAGCAATCAGACGATAGGTCCTGTTAATAAAAGCAGTTGGTAAAAAAACTTACCTTACCTGTCAAATCCATGTTGAAATATGGCTGAGGGCACTAATGATCTTTTCTATAGCAGGTTACCAGTGAATCAAATTTCACTTAGCGATTTGCTCATGGAGGAACATCTTTTCTTCAAGGTTCCCGCTAACTGGCATGTGCTGATTACTGATGTAAAAAAATCCACTGAAGCGGTGGCCAATGGGCTGCATGAAACGGTGAACCTGGTAGCTACCGGAAGTATTGTAGCCGTATTAAATATTGCTTACAAAGAAAATATTACTCTTCCTTTTTTCTTTGGTGGTGATGGTGCCACTTTTATCGTTCCCCCTTCCATTTTGGATGCGGTAACGAAAGCGTTATTCCTGCATCAGCAAAGCACAGAAAAGAATTTTAATATGATGCTGCGGGTTGGTCATATCCCCGTAGAGGAGATTTATGCCCAGGGTCACTTACTCAGTATCAGCAAACTCAGAACATCCCAATTATTTTCTATCCCTGTTCTGCTCGGCGATGGCCTCTCCTTTGCAGAAAGAATTATTAAAGGTGATGATTATATGCTGCCATCCCAGTCTATAATGAAGGAAGAGCTTGACCTCAGTGGTATGCAATGCCGATGGGATAAAATAAAACCTCCCCAAAACTTTGATGAAGTGATCAGCCTGCTGGTGATTGCACAGGATGGAGTAAAGCAAGCCGAAGCTTTTAAAAAAGTAATAGACCTCTTAGATAAGATATACGGTGAACATGCAAAAAGAACTCCCATCAGTACTTCCAGATTAAAATTGAAAGGAACATTAAAAAAAATTGCAGCAGAGATGCGGGTAAGGCTGGGTGGCTATAAACCCTGGTATCTTGCTAAAACCTGGTTCACCACCTTGCTCGGAACACTTTATTTCCGTACCAGGCTGGGAAAAAACTACCTGATGCAATTAGTAGATATGTCGGACACCTTAATAGTTGATGGAAGAATAAGCACAGTTATTTCAGGAACTTCAACACAACGGGAACAACTGGTAGTGGCGCTAAATGAACTGGAAGAAAAAGGATCTATTCACTATGGATTATTTGTAAGTAAAGAGTCAGTCATGTCCTGTTATGTTCGGGGTATGGATGAAAATCATATTCATTTTGTAGATGGATCAGAGGGTGGTTACACAAACGCAGCCGGGGTGCTGAAGAAGAAGATATACCAGCACTAATTTTATCCTTTTTCGGCTAATCCTTCTGATATAGGAAAATCAATTCAAAAAAGAATCCGTTTATTTTTTGTACAAATTGTACTTTTACACATCATTAAACCTATCAAAGCCGATATGAAAATCAACTTATACATGGCTGCAGCCATTATTTTTTTAGCCAGTTGTAATAATGTTAAGAGAGAAGATAAAGCAGCAAATAGCAGCCCTGAAATAGAAAATGTTAATGCCCCGATACAGGATACCATTAATGTAAAGAAAATAACAGCACGGAATTTTAACGTTACAAAAGAGAACGCCTATAACGATATGTTTCTCGACAGCCTGGCGATGGAGACATATATCACCAAGCGGGGCCTAGCTGATATACAAATAGCCCGGCGTATCCGTAGTTTTTACAATGCAAGAAATTATCAATATGCCTGGTTCTCGACAAAAGGACTTACAGAACAATCCCGTTTTTTCTGGAACCAATATGAGTATGCCGCCATGCATCTCAAAGACACTACACTGATCAATGCTGCTTTTAAGAAAGAAGCAGAAAAGTACCTGAACCAGGAGAAAATGACTGCCAGTATAAGCGATTCAGGAATTCTAAATACGGAATTTGGATTTACTGAACATTTCATCCGCTTCATCAATAGCACTTATGAAAAAGGATATGTGAAAAGAAAAGAGCAGGAAAGATTTGTTCCGATAAAAAAAGAAGACCCGATTGCAATGGCTGACTCCATACTGAATAAAAAACACAATGATGAAAAATATTATGAGCAGGTAAACGATATGTATGGCAACCTTAAAAAGAATCTTCAACTCTACCTCGATATTGCCAAAGCAGGCGGATGGGCAACCATACCAACATTCAAAGCTATTAAGCCTGGGCAAAAAAATGCAGCTATTCCTTTAATAAAAAAAAGATTACAACTTACCCTGGATATGCCCGGCAATGACACCAGTACTCTTTTTAGCGATACATTAGAATTAGCCGTCAAGAAATTTCAAAAAAGATATGGCTATAAACAGGATGGAGTAGTAAGTGCAACACTAATAAAAGACATGAACGTACCAGCCAGGGACAGGTTAATGCAGGTACTCATTAATATGGACAGGATGCGTTGGATGCCCCAAAAACCCGTAGGCAACCTCATCATTGTAAACCTTCCAGAATATATGCTGCATGTGTACGATGGTAAAAAACTATTGTTTGATATGGTAGTGGTAGTAGGAAAAGTAGGAAACAATACCGTGATGTTTAATGGCGATCTGAATCAGATATATTTTAGTCCCTATTGGAATATACCGGAAAGCATTATCAAAAACGAAATAATGCCGGCTATAGCCCGGAACCCGAATTATCTCGCCAATAAAAACATGGAGAAGATAGGAGGAAACATTCGTCAAAAACCCGGCCCGGGTAATGCTCTTGGTAAAGTGAAATTCATTTTCCCAAATAGTTTCAATATATATTTTCATGATACTCCTTCGAAGAGTTTATTTGGGCAGGATAAAAGAGCTTTTAGTCATGGATGCATAAGACTCCAGGAACCACAAAAAATGGCAGAATGGCTACTAAGAAATGATGCCAGCTGGAATACAGAAAAAATTGTTGACGCTATGAATCAAACAAAGCAGAAACTGGTAATTTTAAAAGATCCGGTTCCTGTTTTTATTATATACTACACCGCATGGGTGGATGATGACGGGGAATTAAACTTCAGGGATGACATCTATAATCATGATGGGGAATTAATGAAGAAGATGTTCCTGGGGCCTATAACAATAAGGACAATACAAAGTGACACAATCAAAATAAAGGGGGATAATTAAAACATAATACCGCTCATCACTAAAAAAGCTGCACCTGCAATACAGGTGCAGCTTTTTTATAAAAATATCTGCCATACAATTACCGGCTGTGCTAAACCAAAAACTGTTTGCTTATGGTAAGGTATATAATGTCCTTTTCTGTGCCGCAGGACCGGCAACGATCTGCACAAAAAATAATTGACCAGTATTTTGATGAGCTATACAAGCATGGCCCCGGTGGTATGCGCAGCCAGTGCTATGCGGATTATGATAACGCAAGCAACTTTGTGCATATTAAAAGTTTTAAAAGAGAATCAGTGGCTAACCATCACTTCAAATCGGGAACGTTCCGGGAGTATGTGCAACAACTATCTTCTCTTTGCGAAAGCCGGCCTTCCTTTTCAAGGCTGCAACAACAACAAACATTTGAGTCGATTTATTAGTCCCTCTAAAAAAAGATAAATCGAAGACATTGTAAATAACTTTATTTATTAGTGGCTTCCTGCATTTTATTGCACAAATTTGTGAGATTTATCATAGGGTAAAAATTTTCTCCTACCTGAAATTTTATCAAAAATTAGCATTTCGTGTGTAGAAAGAGAATTAAATCGATTAGCAAAATCAGCCTATCAACATTTATATCACAGATGGCTCTATTTCCTTCTTAAAACTGAAAGGATAAGATTTAAAAAGAATTCCATCTCAAATCCTGTAAATTTAACCTGTAGAACAGACAATCTCACCTGAACCTAAAATGACAAAAAATAATCAGTATGCACAGAGTTATTATTCCTGTTGATTTTTCTGAAACTTCACTAAACGCTGCCCGGTTTACTGCCAAGATGCTGGCTGGTAAAAAAGATGCTATCGCCATTCTGTATAATAATTATGAAAGTGCTGATGATTATGATGTGGTAGTTGGTTACCAGGAAAGCCTTAAAAGGGAGTTTTTAGCCCAGGGAGTAGAAAAAGTAGAATATGAAAATGAAATGGGAGGCGACCTTATAGAAAATATTTCCCGCCTTGCACACACCAGCAGGGCAACTTTAATTGTAATGGGCATTACCGGAAAATCGGAAGTGCGGCAGGCTATGTTTGGAAGTAACACCCTCAAATTAGTGGACAAAAATCTTTTGCCCGTTATGATTATCCCGCCGGATGCGGTTTATAAAGGAATTGAAAACGTTGTATTTACTTCAGACTTTAAAGATGTAGAAGATACTACTCCTTCTGCTTTAATAAGTTCCGTACTGGAAATTTTTAACCCCATGCTACATATTGTAAATGTAAGCCGGGAGCATTATGTTTCGCTAACGGAGGAAATTCAGCAGAGCAAAGAAAAATTCCGGGAAATGTTTAAATCATTTAAAACAGAATTTTACTTTCTTACCATGAATGATTTTTATGAAGCTGTGGATACTTTTGTAAAAGACTACAATATCGATGTACTGGTTACCATACCCAAGCACCAGAGTAATGCGATATCGTTGTTTAAGTCCTCCCATACCAAGCGTTTGGCCTATCACAGCCGTATTCCCATACTGGCCGCCCATGAATAAAGCGGGAACTTAATACTTGACAGCACGGGAACAAATAGTTAACTTTGTATCCGTTTCTTTTATGCGACATTATTTAAAAAAGCTGACTCGTATTTACACTTTTGCCGAGCAATCACTCCCGGCAAATTTTTATATTCCTGATTAATCAGCCCCACTCCACCTTACTTAATTGCCCATTTTTATTAATAGTCCCTGAACGCATTGTTTTATTAACGATTGTATATGAAGAATATAAAACTGATAGAAGTACCTTCAGAAATTGGTGCCGGCACCCGTGGCGCCAGCCTTGGTATAGAGGCTATAAAAATTGCTGCACTGGATTTTATGAGTAACTTTTTTATTCATTTTCCATCAGAAAAAATTTTATCGGAAAATAAATTATTATATGAACCGATTGAATCTCCCTATGCCAAACGCATTAAAGGCATTGTTTCCATCTATGAAAAAGTTGCTAAGGCCGTCAGCGACTCCATGAAGAATAATTTCTTTCCTGTTATTATCAGTGGCGACCATAGTACTGCCGGGGCTACCATTGCAGGTATTAAAATGGCCAAACCTAAAAGTAAACTGGGAGTGATATGGATTGATGCTCATGCTGATTTACATACCCCGTATACAACACCTTCCGGGAATATACATGGCATGCCGATGGCGGTCTCTATCAATGAAAATAATGAAGAATGTGCTGTGCATGATGTGGATGATGAAACAGCGAAACATTGGAACTATCTGAAAAATATCGGCAAGATTGCACCAAAAGTGTTGCCAGAAGATGTCGTATTCATTTCCCTCCGGGATTATGAAAAAGAAGAACGGCTCCTGATAGAAAAATACAGTATGAAAGTAATTACCTGTAAAGAAGTACGGAGCAAAGGGGCAGAAAATGTGGTTAGGGCTGTACTTCGTTACCTGGCCGATTGCACTGATATTTATATTTCATTTGATGTAGACAGTCTTGACTCTTCCATTTCAAAAGGAACAGGCACTCCGGTTAGCAATGGACTTAAGGAAAGGGAAGCGGAAGATCTGATCAGTAAGTTTATGCATAACCGCAAAGTCTGTTGTTTTGAAATAACGGAAGTAAATCCCACCTTAGATAAAGAAAACCTGATGGCTGAAATTGCTTTTAATATACTACAACGAAGTGTAAATGTATTATTGATGAATTAAACCGCTATCCCGAAAAGTCATTTTTAACCCATCATCAAAATAAACAGGATGATAATCCAATTCATTTATTGCCTTATCAATAATGAAATTTGTCTTTAAGGGTCTTTTAGCCGGTTGAGAAAAATCAGCTGCTGTTACTTTTTTTATCAATGATTTATCCAATTGAAGATACGCTGCCATCTTGCAGGCCATTTCATAAGGTGTCTGTACATCTAGACCTGCTAAATGATAAATACCGGTGGCTTTTTTTTTAATGATGGAAACAAGACCTGCAGCCAGGTCTTCGACATAAGTTGGCGTACGAACCTGGTCGTCAACAACACTATACTCCTCTCCTTTCTCCAGCTTTTCCCTTGCCACAGTAAGAATATTGCCCCTCCCTGCTATTGGCTTGCCATATACTAAAGAAGTGCGGACAATAGCCCAATCATATTCGTACTCCTTTACTGCATCTTCTGCTTCGGCTTTTGTTTTGCCATAAAAATTGACCGGGGCCGGAATATCTTCCTCTTTATACCAACCTTTTTCCCCGCTAAATACAAAATCAGTAGAAATAAAAATGAAAAAGCTTTTATATTCCGCAGCATTCAGTAACATAGTTACGGTTCCCTCCACATTGGTAAGGTATGCCTGCCATTGTTGTTGTTCACAATCATCAACTTTTGTCATAGCACCGGCATGAACAACTATTGCTGGTTTATACTTTATAAATATATCATGCACGGCAAACGGATCTGTAAAATCCATTGATAGATACAGAAAGTTTTTTTCAATGATAACAGGCATGCGGCATTCACCTTTACCAGTTGCCAATACCTCATATCCATTCTTCAGCAATAGTGCTGAAAGATAATTTCCTAAAAAACCATTTGCCCCGGTTATGAGAATCTTCATGTAACAAATTTTGGTAACAAAAAGAGGCTGTCTCAAAAGCCAGATTGATTGTCATATTGAGTTTATCGATATATTGACAATCAATCTGTTTACCATCGACATCCTTCGACAAGCTCAGGATGACATTGATTTTGAGACAGCCTCTTTGATAAGTAAGGAAAATAATTTTAATTCTGTTCGCTGTATGTCAAAAACCTTTTTTTGGAACCATTGCTCCGGGTTCTTTAAAAGGCATTCCCAGATTATACATTACAAAACTCCAGATATCGGTTGTTTCTTCGATTTGTTTACTGGTAGGCTTGCCTGCCCCATGGCCTGCATTAGTTTCAATGCGGATAAGCATAGGACTGTTGCCAGTATTAAACTCCTGCAAACGGGAAGCAAATTTAAAAGAATGTGCCGGCACTACCCTATCATCATGATCGGCCGTCGTAATCAATGTAGCCGGATAGCTAACCCCTGGTTTTAAATTATGATAAGGAGAGTATTTGAATAAAAAAGGAAACTGGGTGGCCGAATCAGCATTACCATATTCAACGGCCCATCCCCAGCCTACGGTAAAACGGTGAAAACGGAGCATATCCATAACTCCAACTGCCGGCAGCGCTACTTTAAAAAGATCAGGCCGCTGAGTCATGGCGGCGCCAACCAATAAGCCACCGTTGCTTCCACCACGGATCGCAATTTTTTGATTGTTGGTATATTTTTCTTTTATTAGATGTTCTGCTGCTCCGATAAAATCATCAAAAACATTTTGCTTTTTTTCAAGCATGCCTGCTTCATGCCATTTTTCACCATACTCACTACCCCCCCTCAATGTTACTGATACATAAATGCCGCCTTGCTCTACGAAAAATGCATTGCTGGTGCTAAAGCTGGGAGTAATGGAAATATTAAAGCCACCATATCCATATATAAGAACCGGATTCTGTCCG